>NZ_JAPFHC010000015.1:0-136067 GCF_059803535.1 Pseudomonas sp. RP-B7 | reverse complement strand
CGCCTTCGCGGGCAAGCCCGCTCCCACACGGATCGGGTTGTAACCGCGTTCTTCACAACGCTGTAAAACCAATGTGGCAGCTGGCTTGCCTGCGATAGCGGCGTGTCAGCCAGCACTTTCATCAACTGATCCACCGCCTTCGCGGGCAAGCCCGCTCCCACACGGATCGGGTTGTAACCGCGTTCTTCACAACGCTGTAAAACCAATGTGGGAGCTGGCTTGCCTGCTCCCACATTGACCGCGTACTGCCGGCCGCTTATTCAGCGGTGGATGGTTTTTCCCACAGGTTGATCCCGCCTTCCTGGGCAAACCGGTCGATCTCTGCCAACTCCTCAGCACTGAAGCTCAAGTTTTTCAACGCGCCGACGTTCTCGATGATCTGCTCTGGCCGGCTCGCGCCGATCAGCGCGCTGGTCACCCGTGGATCACGCAGGGTCCACGCCAGCGCCAGTTGCGCCAGGCTCTGGCCACGACCCTTGGCGATCTCATTCAACGCACGCACGTGGGCGATGTTGGCTTCGGACAAGTGCTTGGCCTGCAACGAACCACCGCCCGGACGATTCACCCGTGCATCCGCCGGTACGCCGTTGAGGTATTTGTCGGTCAGCAGGCCCTGGGCCAGCGGCGTGAATGCGATCACCCCGGCGCCGAGCTCTTCGGTGGTGTCCAGCAGGTCTTTTTCTACCCAGCGGTTGAGCAGGTTGTAGGCCGGTTGGTGAATCAACAGCGGCACTTTCCATTCTTTGAGCAAGGCAGCGATCTCGCGGGTTTTCACCCCGGAATACGAAGAGATGCCGATGTATAACGCCTTGCCTTGTTGCACGGCAGTGGCAAGGGCGCTGGCGGTTTCTTCCAGCGGGGTGTCGGCGTCAAAACGGTGGGAGTAGAAGATGTCCACGTAGTCGACGCCCAGGCGTTGCAGGCTCTGGTCCAGGCTCGCCAGGATGTATTTGCGCGAACCGCCGCCCTGGCCGTATGGGCCTGGCCACATGTCCCAACCGGCCTTGCTGGAGATGATCAGTTCGTCGCGGTAATGCTTGAAGTCTTCGCGCAGCAAACGGCCGAAGTTGATCTCGGCGCTGCCATACGGCGGGCCGTAGTTGTTGGCCAGGTCGAAGTGGTTGATCCCCAGGTCGAACGCGGTGCGCAACAGGGCGCGCTGAGTGTCGATCGGGGTGCTGTCGCCAAAGTTGTGCCACAGCCCCAGGGACAGTGCAGGCAGCACCAATCCACTGCGGCCTACGCGGCGATACGGGATAGATTCATAGCGGTTTTCGGCAGCAATGTACGTCATCGAATCCTCTCTGGGCTTAGGGCAAATAAGGCCTGGGAATAACCTTATTCCCAGGCCTTTTAACCAGCTGAATCGCTTAAGTCTGCCCTTTCGTTTTACAGCAATTTCCTACCAGAGTGGAACGACATAGCTGACATAAAAGCGGTTTTCATCCTGCACGGTGGCACCGGAAATATCCGGGCTGGCGTGGGCATTTTTCCAGGTCACACCGAGGCCCTTGAGGGTGCCTGTAGGCACTTGATACGCCACGGCAACGTCACGCTCCCATTCGCTGGTGGTGCCCTGTGCCGTGCGGATGTCATCGCCGTGGGCATAGGCGGCAGAAAAGGTCACGCCGGTGAGGCCGAGCTTGCCCAGATCGTATTTGTACTGGGCCAGCCAGGTGCGCTCACCGGCATGCTGGAATTTGTTCAACTGCAGGTTGGTCAGCGCCGGCGTGTCCGCACCTGAGCCGGGACCTTGGCGGGCATCACCGCTGTTGAGGCCGGAGTCGAGGTAAGGGAAGTCGCTTTCACCGCTGTTTTTCTGGATGCCCAGGCCGACGGTATGACCGTCCAGGCTGTAGCTTTCAAGCAGGCTGGCGGTGGTCTGGTTGATACGGCCTTTGTTCACGCCATCGCCGTAGACACCACTGGCTGCATAGTCCTTGTCGCCATCGGCATTGCCGCCCACACCGAGGCTGCGGAACACACGCACATCGGTATCGAGCGCACCCACCGACAACGCATCATGGCGCTTGGCGCCCACGAAAAACTGCTGGTAGTAATCCTCAAGGTTCGAATACCACAGGCTGACCGTCGTATTCCGGATGCCGGTGTAATCGGCGCCGCCGAACAGGAAGCGCTCGCTTTCCTTGGTGCCGCCGGCGGTGATCATGCCCTGGTCGCCGGTTTCGTTGCGGATCTTGGTCTTGAAAATATCGCCGCCGGTGAAGGTGAAATCGCTGAGATCCTTGGACACCCACTGCACCCCGGTATTGGTCTGCTGGTACAGGCGGCCATCGGTGTTGGCCAGCACCGGGTTGTTGCCGTACAGCGTGCCGATGCGCAGCTCATCCTTGGCTAGGCGCATCTTGAACGTCGGGCTGAGTACGCCGAACTGGTCGGCGGACTTGCCGTTGTCCAACGGGAACATGCTGCCGGGGTAGCGGCTCTGGTGGTCCTTGTCGTTGAGGTCACCGCCGGAGTCCAGCTTCAACCCGTAGAACGCCTGCAGATCGAGGCCAAAACCCACCGGCCCGTCGGTGTAGCCCGACTTGAAGTTGAACTCGAACCCCTGCCCCCAATCGCGGATGCTGTGGGCCTTGGCGTTGCTGTTCACCACATCGCGCCCCTGCTGGTTGAGATAGCGATTGAGCAGGGTCACGTCGGCGTGGCTGTCATCGATAAAATCGGCATGGGCGGACAGCATAAAGCTCGCCATGGCGGCTCCCACCATGGGGCTCAATAACCTCTTCATTGTTACCGGTCTCCGTCACTGTTCTGAAATGAAAGCGTCAAACGCTTCACACAATTACGCAGTGGACAGATGACAGTTGCGCGTCAAAACCGGGGCGTTACGGATGAAATTAAATTCATGAAAGCCCTGTAGATCAGGGCTTTGCGAGGTTTTTTTGTGGGAGCGGGCTTGTGTGGGAGCGGGCTTGCTCGCGAAGGCGGTATATCAGTCACACAGGCATCGACAGATACACCGCTTTCGCGAGCAAGCCCGCTCCCACATAAAGCAGGCTTCACAAGCCAGCTATCAACGCACCAAGTGCAGGAACTGCAAGTGCCGCTCGTACTGGTCAAGGATGTCGTTGATGATCTGCTCCTTGGTGTAGCCGACCAGATCGTAGTCCTGGCTGCCCTCGGCCAAATGCACTTCCGCCCGGTAGTAGCGGCGGTTGTTGAGCTCTTTGGAACCCATGCCGCCACGGGCAAACGACGGCGTGAAGTAGCCGCGCATCTGCACCTGGTAGATGAACGGATGCTCCTCGCCATGCCCGATTTCCAGGCTGACACTGTCGTTGGACGGGTCGGGCTGAGTCGTCACATTCAGGCCCTTCTCGACAAACACCGCCGTCACTTCTTCAATCGCCGGTCGCACCGTCGATTCAAGGAAGCGGTACACCTCATCCCGCGACGGGAAGTGCACGGCCTGGCTTAAACGCTGACGCCAACCGCCACGGCCTCTGCGCGACGCCGACACCGGCGCCAGGGAATGCAACTGCGCAATCTGCTTTTGCGATTCGAGGTAGAACGCCTTGTGCAGGCCCCACATCATCAGCAGCAGGATCAACGAGAACGGCAGCGAGGTCAGCACCACGGCTGACTTCAGCGAGTCGATGCTGCCGGCAAACAGCAGCGCACTGGTGACCAACCCGGTCATCACACCCCAGAACACCCGCAGCCACTTAGGCCCGTCTTCATCGGCGTTGCCGCCCTTGGACGACAGGGTCGACAGCACCACCGTGCCGGAGTCGGCCGAGGTAACGAAGAACACAAAGCTGATAAACACCGTGACCGCGATCACCACCTTGCTCCACGGGTAGGTTTCCAGCAGCAGGTAGAGGCTCATCGACGGGTTGTCGACGGCCGACTGACCGAGCGCCGCCATGCCGTGGTTGAGCACCTGGTCGATGGCGCTGTTGCCGAAGATCGACATCCACGCCAGGGTGAAACCCAGCGGGATCAGCAGCACGCCAAACACGAATTCGCGGATAGTGCGGCCACGGGAAATCCGCGCGATAAACAGCCCTACGAACGGCGACCACGCGATCCACCAGGCCCAGTAGAACACTGTCCAACCGCCCAGCCAGTCGCTCGGCTTGTCATAGGCGTACACGTCGAAACTCTTGGTCGGCAATGCGCCCAGGTAGTCGCCGAGGTTCTGGATCAGGGTGTTGAGCAAATGCTGGGTAGGCCCGGCAAACAACACGAACAGCAGCAGCGCACAGGCCAGCAGCATGTTGATGTCGGACATCACCCGCACACCCTTGTCGACCCCCGCCACCGCGACAATGATCGCGGCGCCCATCATCAAGGTGATCAGGCCGACCTGGATCCACTGGGTGTGGGCGATGCCAAACAAGTAGTCCAGGCCCGAGTTGAGGTGCAGCACCCCGAAGCCCATGTCCGCGCCCAGGCCAAACACCGTGGCGATGATGCCGAAGCCATCCACCGCATAACCGATGGGGCCGTTGATGCGCTTGCCGATCAGCGGGTACAGCGCCGAACGCAACGCCAGCGGCAGGTTATGCCGATAGGCGAAATATGCCAGGGCCATGCCGACAAAGGCGAACACGCCCCAGCCATGCAGGCCCCAGTGCAGAAACAGGATCTGCATGGCCTGGCGCGCGGCATCGGCGTTCATTGGCGCGCCTTGGGGTGGCTGCACCAAGTGGGTCAGCGGCTCGGACACGCAGAAGAAAAACAGCGTGATGCTGATCCCGGCAGCGAACAGCATGCCGGCCCAGGACAGATAACTGAACTCGGGCTCGTCGTGGTCGGCACCGAGTTTTATCTTGCCGTAGCCCGATAACGCGGTGACCACCACGAAGACCAGATACAGGGTCATCGCCAGCATGTAGTACCAGCCAACCGTATTGGCCGCCCAGTTTTGCGCGGCCAGCAACCAGGCACCGGCCTGTTGCGGGATGGCGATGACAATCAGGCCGAACAGCAGAATGAACGTGGCGGCAAAGTAGAAGACCGGCGCATTCATGCGCACCAGGCCGCTGGATGGGGTGGACGATGCACTCATGAGCGATGCACCCCGAGGGTGGGGGATGTGGCTGTATAAAACGGACTCAGCAAAGGTAAGCCTCCTGTTGTGAGCGGGCAGCGAACCACCGGATTTAACTTGAACGAGTGTTCAAGTTAAACATGGATAGGTGCTCCGGGACTAATCGCAGGGCTGAGTGGTAGGTCATTCCTACACTAGCTCAGGGAAGGCTATGACGAACGGGGATGGCAAATCGTTCAGCAATTTGGGTGTGAAATGTGCACAAAACTGTGGGAGCGGGCTTGCTCGCGAATACGGAGAGTCAGCCAATACATGTGCTGACTGATCCACCGCTTTCGCGAGCAAGCCCGCTCCCACACAAGCCCGCTCCCCCAGGGGATGTGTGCAGGTGCGCTATTTCTGCGCACCGTCATCGTGCTGCAGGTTCGCCTGGGTAATGTTCGCCCCCGCCGGCACGCTGCGCGTCAGCCACACATTACCGCCGATGGTCGAGCCCTGGCCGATGGTGATGCGCCCCAGGATCGTCGCGCCGGCGTAGATCACCACGTCATCCTCGACAATCGGGTGGCGTGGGTGGCCTTTCTGCAACTGCCCGTCTTCATCCGCCGGGAAGCGTTTGGCCCCCAGGGTCACAGCCTGGTAGATGCGCACGCGCTCGCCGATGATCGCGGTCTCGCCGATCACCACGCCGGTCCCGTGGTCGATGAAGAAACTCGGGCCGATCTGCGCGCCGGGATGGATGTCGATGCCGGTGGCCGAGTGCGCGATTTCTGCGCTGATCCGCGCCAGCAACGGCAGCCCGGCGCGGTACAGATGGTGGGCCAGGCGATGGTGAATCACCGCCAGGATGCCGGGGTAGCACAGCAGCACTTCATCTACGCTGCGCGCCGCCGGGTCGCCGTGGTAGGCGGCGAGGACATCGGTGTCCAATAGGCTGCGCAGGGAGGGCAGGGCCAGGGCGAAATCCTGGATCAGGCGGATCGCCCGCGCATCGACCTCGCGGTCATCCTGGCCGCCTTGGCGGGCGGCGTAGCGCAGTTCCAGGCGCGCCTGGCCGAGCAAGGCGTTGAGTGCGACGTCGAGGGTATGGCCGACGTAGAAATCTTCACTTTCCTCGCGCAAATCCACCGGGCCCAGGCGCATCGGGAACAGCGCCCCGCACAACGCCTCAAGAATTTGCGCCACCGCCTCGCGCGACGGCAACTCGCGCCCGCCATGCTCGCCACTCAAACGGCCATTGCGCGTTCGCCACTGGTCCCGGGCGCCGCGCAGTTGGCTGACGATGGTCTGTAATTGCCAATGACTGGAACGCTCACTCACGGTCTTCACTCCTGACGAAATGCCCACCACTTTACGGTATGCACCCTGGCCGTCATTAAGAACCAATGGTGTGATGCTAAGAACTGTCCGATATAAGCGATTGGCGGTTGCCCGATGAAAAGTGCCTGCCTATAGTCGCTTCATCCTTTATCAACCGTGCGCAGCCATGATCAAACAACAGCTCGACCGCTTTAGCCGCCTGGAACTGCTGGGCGGCGCCACCGCCCTGGAAAAACTCGAACGGCTGTCGGCCTGGTTGGGCCGCGACATCTACGTCAAGCGCGACGACACCACGCCCCTGGCCATGGGCGGCAACAAGCTGCGCAAGCTCGAATACCTCGCCGCCGACGCCATCGCCCAGGGCGCCGACACCCTGGTCACCGCCGGTGCGATCCAGTCCAACCACGTGCGCCAGACCGCCGCGCTGGCCGCCAAGCTCGGCCTGGGCTGCGTCGCGCTGCTGGAAAACCCCACCGACACCAAAGACCCGAACTACCTGGGCAACGGCAACCGTCTGTTGCTGGACCTGTTCGACGCCAAAGTCGAACTGGTCGAGAACCTCGACAACGCCGACGACCAACTCAACGCCCTCGCCGACCGTCTGCGCAGCAACGGCAAGAAGCCCTACCTGGTGCCCATCGGCGGCTCCAACGCCCTCGGCGCCCTGGGTTACGTGCGCGCCGGCCTGGAACTGGCCGCGCAGATCGAAGACAGCGGGATCAGATTTGCCGCCGTGGTGCTGGCCTCCGGCAGCGCTGGCACCCACAGCGGCCTGGCATTGGCGCTGAGCGAAGCGTTGCCGGACTTGCCAGTGGTGGGCGTCACCGTTTCGCGCACCGACGAAGCCCAGCGCCCGAAAGTCGAAGGCCTGGCCGCACGCACCGCCGAGTTGCTCGGCGTGGCGATTCCCGAGGCGTTCAAAGTGATCCTGTGGGACGAATACTTCGGCCCGCGCTACGGCGAACCGAACGCCGGCACCCTTTCGGCGGTCAAGCTATTGGCGAGCCAGGAAGGCCTGCTGCTGGACCCGGTCTACACTGGCAAGGCCATGGCCGGATTGTTGGACGGGATCGGGCGCCAGCGGTTTGAGGATGGCCCGATCATTTTCCTGCACACCGGCGGGGCGCCGGCGTTGTTTGCTTATGGCGCCGCCTTTAGCTGAAGGAACAAGGATCAAAATGTGGGAGCGGGCTTGCTCGCGAAAGCGGTGTGTCATTGAGCCTATGCGTTGACTGATGCACCGCATTCGCGAGCAAGCCCGCTCCCACATTAGAATAGCCACTTATTCCACAATAGAATATCAAACAAGATTTATATTATTTTCAAGTCTTAAAAACCCGCTTTATCATCGCGCCGCAGGCGAAGACGCGCTACGCGCTTTAAGGCAGGATACGACCACTGCGTCACCTGCTTCGCTCAACACAAAAAACACAGGGGCATTTCATGACTATTTCTGTATTCCGTCGCACGTTGTTGGTTGGCACTTTGGGCCTGGCACTCGGCGCTGGCCTGATCGGCCAAGCCGTCGCGGGTGAACAGCTGGACAACATCAAGAAGGCTGGCGAGATCAAGATCGGCCTGGAAGGCACCTACCCACCGTTCAGCTTCGTCGATGAAAGCGGCAAGCTCAGCGGCTTCGAAGTGGAGCTGTCCGAAGCCCTGGCCAAAGAGCTGGGCGTCAAGGTCAAACTGCAAGCCACGCCATGGGACGGCATCCTCGCCGCCCTGGAATCCAAGCGCCTCGACGCGGTGGTCAACCAAGTGACCATCTCCGAAGAACGCAAGAAGAAGTATGACTTCTCCAAGCCGTACACCGTCTCCGGCATTCAAGCGCTGACCCTGGCGAAAAACGTCGACACCATCAAGACCGCCGATGACCTGGCCGGCAAGAAAGTCGGTGTGGGCCTGGGCACCAACTACGAGCAATGGCTCAAGGACAATCAGCCTAAAGCCATTATCAAGACCTATAACGATGACCCGACCAAGTTCCAGGACCTGCGCATCGGCCGTACCGACGCCATCCTGATCGACCGCCTGGCCGCCCTCGAATATGCGAAGAAAGCCACCGACACCGCCGCTGCCGGCGCTGCTTTCTCGCGCCAGGAAGCCGGGGTTGCCCTGCGTAAAGGCGAGCCCGAACTGCTCGACGCGGTAAACAAGGCCCTCGACAAGCTGCGCGCCGATGGCACCTTGAAGAAGCTGTCCGAGAAGTACTTCGCCGCTGACGTCACTCAATAATGGAAGCAGGTTTCCAACTCGCGCTGGACTCCGCGCCCTTTCTGCTCAAGGGCGCGTACTACACGGTGATTCTCAGCCTCGGCGGGATGTTCTTCGGTTTGCTGCTGGGCTTCGGCCTGGCCTTGATGCGCCTGTCGCGCTTCAAGCTATTGAGCTGGACCGCCCGAGTCTACGTGTCGTTCTTTCGCGGCACGCCCTTGCTGGTGCAGCTGTTTTTGATCTACTACGGCTTGCCGCAAGTGGGCATCGAGCTGGATCCGATCCCGGCGGCCATGATCGGCTTTTCGCTTAACATGGCCGCCTACGCCTGTGAAATCCTGCGCGCCGCCATCAGCTCCATCGAGCGCGGCCAGTGGGAAGCCGCGGCCAGTATCGGCATGACCCGCGCGCAGACCCTGCGCCGGGCCATCCTGCCGCAGGCCATGCGCACGGCCTTGCCGCCGCTGGGCAACAGCTTTATTTCACTGGTCAAGGACACCGCGCTGGCCGCCACCATCCAGGTGCCCGAACTGTTCCGCCAGGCACAACTGGTGTCGGCACGCACCTTTGAAATCTTCACCATGTACCTGTCCGCCGCCCTGATCTACTGGATCCTGGCGAGCATCCTGGCGCATTTGCAAAATCGTCTGGAAGACCGGGTCAACCGGCATGACCTGGAGTCTTGACCCATGATCGTGGTTGAAAAACTGACCAAACAATTCAAGGGCCAGGTGGTACTCAACGGCATCGACCTCGAGGTCAAGGAAGGCGAAGTCATCGCCATCATCGGCCCCAGCGGTTCCGGCAAGACCACCTTCCTGCGCTGCCTGAATCTCCTCGAACAACCCACCAGCGGTCGCATCAAGGTGGGTGACATCGAGATCGACAGCAGCAAGTCCATCAACCAGCAACAAGGCCTGGTGCGGCGCTTGCGCCAGCACGTGGGTTTCGTGTTCCAGAACTTCAACCTGTTCCCCCACCGCACCGCGTTGGAAAACGTCATCGAAGGCCCTACCGTGGTCAAGAAGATGCCTCGCGACGCGGCGGTTGCCCTGGGGCGCAAGCTGCTGGAACGGGTCGGCCTGGCGGGCAAGGAAGACGCCTACCCGCGGCGCCTGTCCGGCGGCCAGCAGCAGCGCGTGGCAATTGCCCGGGCTCTGGCCATGGAACCGGAGGTGATTCTGTTCGACGAACCCACTTCCGCCCTCGACCCGGAACTGGTGGGCGAAGTGCTGGCGACCATCCGCAGCCTGGCCGAAGAGAACCGCACCATGGTCATCGTCACCCACGAGATGAGCTTTGCGCGGGACGTGGCCAACCGGGTGATCTTCTTCGACAAGGGCGTGATCGTCGAGCAAGGCGAAGCCAAGGCCCTGTTCGCCAACCCCAAGGAAGAACGCACCAAACAGTTCCTGAGCAAATTCCTCGCCCACTGACACCCCGACACTCATCTTCTGTGGCGAGGGAGCTTGCTCCCGCTGGGCTGCGAAGCGGCCCCAGGATTTTTGGGAGCGCTGCGCACTCCAGCGCGGGGCAAGCCCGCTCACTACCCACTGCGAGGCCTACAAAAAGTCCTCGCACGTGTGCCTCTTAAAATCCCCCCGCCAGTCAGACCCTTCTGAATATCTCCCTGCCCGCCGTTTAGCCTTTTGCCGCCATTGACGCTCCTTGGCCAACCCTCTTATCTAGCTCCCTGAGGATTGGATCCTATCCCGGCTATTCACTGCACCGTGCTTTTCAGCCCCCTGCACACCTGTGTGCAAAGGGCCGGAACGATTGCTGCTGGCTGCATCAAGGAGATGACTTATGACGCACACCCTGCTCACCGCGCCAACACTGCCCCAGGCCCTGGGAAACGGCATCAATGCCCTGGCCGCCGCACATTTGCAGGTCGACATTGCGCCCTACCCCGGCATGGAAGAAGGCGACCTGATCGAGCTGTTCTGGAACAACTGCTTTGCCGCCTCACGGCGCGTGACCACGTGCAAGATCGGCACGCCAACCCACTTGCGGGTGCCGGAAAGTTTCGTGCTCGATGGCCCGGCCCAGGTGCATTACCAAGTCATGCAAGTCGGCCACGCACCGGCGCGCTCGGCGGTGACGCGGGTGCGGGTCAAGACCAACTACCCCGGCGGCCTGCCCTCGCCGCTGTACAGCGACGAAAACCTCAACCTCGCCCCCGTGGGCCTGCCCGACACCATTCGCCGCTACGGCATCAACCCCAGCCAGGTGCGGCGCGGTGTTCCCCTGACCATCGAGCCGTACCTGAACATGACCCGCGGCGACGCCATCACCCTGCGCTGGGGCGATGTACGCCTGGACCTGCCCAAGCTCCAGACCAGGGACGTCGGCCAGCCCCTGCACGTGTGGGTGCCTTCGGCCGTGATTGTCGAAGCCGGCGACGACAGCCGCCTGGACATCACCTACTGCATTCTCGATCGCGTGGGCAACAATTCGCGCTGGGCGCCAACACGCACTTTGCGCATCGCCGCCGGGGCGCCAGCCCGCCCGGCCGGCACGGCGTCGATCTATCAACCACGGCCCCTCGGCTCGCCCTGCGAACCGGGGTGACAGACCTTCTATGCTTATTCCAAAAAGCGCGTTTATTTAAATATTTAACACGCTTAGGGTATATGCACCGGACCACCGGACATCTTTGATTTTTCTGTTTTCATTTCATTGAATGCGAGGTCGGTATGGTCAGAATTACCCCGGTGCATAACGCCAGGGCATTGCGTGCAGCCAAGGAGCGGCGCTGATGTCTAACTTGGCTCTAACACCCCCCCAGAGTGATCTGGACGTCGCCCCCCTGCTGTTGCCGGCCGCCGTGCTGCGCAACGATGCAGAGGCACTCAACGCCGCCCACGAGTTGGCCCAGGCGGCACGCCTGCAAGCCGCCACGCGCGATCAGCAACGCAAGCTGCCGTGGGCACAGCTCGAACAGTTCACCCGCAGTGGCCTGGGCAGTATTTCCATTCCCCGCGAATACGGCGGCCCGCAGGTGTCATTCGTGACCCTGGCCGAGGTGTTCGCGATCATCAGCGCGGCCGATCCCGCCCTCGGCCAGATCCCGCAGAACCATTTCGGCATCCTGCACCTGTTGCAGGGCGCGGCCACCGAGCGCCAGAAAAAGCAGCTGTTCCAGAGCGTCCTCGACGGTTGGCGCATCGGCAATGGCGGCCCGGAACGCGGCACCAAGAACACCCTGGAACTCAAGGCGCGCATCACCGCCAAGGGCGACGGCTATGTGATCAGCGGCCAGAAGTTCTATTCCACTGGCGCACTGTTCGCTCACTGGGTGGCGATCAAGGCGCTCAACGATGACGGCAAGCAGGTCATGGCCTTTGTACGCCGCGGCACCGAGGGGCTGCGCATCGTGGACGATTGGTCGGGCTTCGGCCAACGCACCACCGCCAGCGGCACGGTGCTGCTCGATCACGTGCCGGTGGACGCCGAGCTGGTGGTCGACAACTGGCGCATCGGCGACACCCCGAATATCCAGGGCGCCGTGTCGCAACTGATCCAGGCTGCCATCGACGCCGGCATCGCCCGCGGCGCCCTCGACGACACCATCGCCTTCGTGCGCGAACGTTCGCGCCCGTGGATCGATGCCAAGGTCGAACGCGCCAGCGACGACCTGTATGTGATCGCCGACATCGGCAGGCTGAAGATCGAACTGCATGCCGCCGAGGCCCTGCTGCGCAAGGCCGGCCAGGTACTCGACCAGGTCAGTGCCGCGCCGATCACCGCGCAATCCGCCGCCCGTGCCTCGATTGCCGTGGCCGAAGCGAAAGTGCTGACCACCGAAGTGTCGCTGCTGGTCAGCGAGAAACTCTTCGAACTGGCCGGCAGCCGCGCGACCCTCGCCGAATTCAACCTCGACCGTCACTGGCGCAACGCCCGCGTGCATACCCTGCACGACCCGGTGCGCTGGAAGTATCACGCGGTGGGCGCCTACCGATTGAACGGCACCTTGCCGGCTCGGCATTCCTGGATCTGACCGACCAGACCTCTGGAGCAACTATGACTTTCTCTGCAAACGTCGCGGTCATTACCAGCGATGAACAAGCACTCGTGGTCGCCAGCGACCTGGCTGAAGACTTCCGTCGCGACAGCGCCCAGCGCGACCGCGAACGCCGCCTGCCCCTGCCCGAACTGGACGTGTTCTCACGCTCCGGCCTGTGGGGCATCAGCGTGCCGAAAGAATACGGCGGTGCCGGCGTGTCCAACGTCACCCTGGCCAAGGTCATCGCGCTGATCGCCCAGGCGGACGCCTCCCTCGGCCAGATCCCGCAAAACCATTTCTACGCCCTGGAAGTGCTGCGCGTGAACGGCAGCCCGGCGCAGCAACAACGCCTGTATGCCGAAGTCTTGGCCGGCCAGCGCTTCGGCAATGCCCTGGCCGAACTGGGCACCAAGACCGCCCACGACCGCGTCACCGCGCTCACCCGCGACGGCGACGGTTTTCGCATCAGCGGCCGCAAGTTCTATTCCACCGGCGCGATCTACGCCCAGCGCATCCCCACTTCGGTGGTGGATGAACACGGCGTGCAGCAACTGGCCTTTGTCCCGCGTGACAGCGAGGGCCTGACGGTGATCGACGACTGGAGCGGCTTCGGCCAACGCACCACCGGCAGCGGTTCGGTGGTGTTCGACAACGTGTGGGTCGCCGCCGCCGACGTGATCCCGTTCCAGAGCGCGTTCGAACGCCCGACCACGGTCGGCCCGCTGGCGCAGATCCTGCACGCTGCCATCGACACCGGCATCGCCCGCGCCGCATTCGAGGATGCGCTGCACTTCGTGCGCACCAAGACCCGCCCGTGGATCGATGCCGGCAACGACAAAGCCAGCGAAGACCCCTTGACCCTGAAAAGCTTCGGCCACCTGAGCATCCGCCTGCACGCCAGCGAAGCCCTGCTGGAACGCGCAGGCGAATACCTCGACCGCGCCCAGGCCGAGAGCAACGCCCAGACCGTGGCGGCCGCCTCGATTGCCGTCGCCGAAGTGCGCGCCTTGAGCACCGAGATTTCCCTGGCCGCCGGCAGCACCCTGTTCGAACTGGCCGGCAGCCAGGCGACCCTGGCCGAGCACGGCCTCGACCGCCACTGGCGCAACGCCCGCGTGCACACCCTGCACGACCCGGTGCGCTGGAAGTACCACGCGGTGGGCAATTACTACCTCAACGATGCAAACCCGCCACTGCGGGGGACCATCTAAATGGCCAAGAAAAAAATCCTCCTCAATGCCTTCAACATGAACTGCATCGGGCATATCAACCACGGCATGTGGACGCACCCACGGGACACCTCGACCCAGTACAAGACCCTCGAGTACTGGACCGAGTTGGCGCAAATCCTCGAACGCGGGTTGTTCGACGGTTTGTTCATTGCCGACATCGTCGGCGTGTATGACGTGTATCAACACTCCATCGACGTGCCGCTCAAAGAGTCGATCCAATTGCCGGTGAATGACCCCTTGCTGTTGGTCTCGGCAATGGCGGCCGTGACGAAACACCTGGGCTTCGGCCTCACCGCCAACCTCACCTACGAGCCGCCGTATCTGTTCGCCCGGCGTATGTCCACGCTGGATCACCTGAGCCGTGGCCGCGTGGGTTGGAACATCGTCACCGGCTACCTCGACAGCGCCGCCAAGGCCATGGGCCTCACCGAGCAGGTCGAGCATGACCGCCGCTACGACCAGGCCGACGAATACCTGGAAGTGCTCTACAAACTCTGGGAAGGCAGCTGGGAAGACGACGCCGTGCTCAACGATCCGCAGACACGGGTGTATGCCCAGCCGGGCAAGGTGCACAAGGTCGAGCACCACGGCGAGTTCTATCAGGTGGACGGTTATCACCTGTGCGAGCCGTCGCCGCAACGCACGCCAGTGCTGTTCCAGGCCGGCAGTTCGGAACGTGGCTTGCTGTTCGCCGGGCGCCATGCCGAGTGTGTGTTCATCAGCGGGCAGAACAAGGCGTCGACCAAGGTCCAGGTGGACAAGGTCCGCGCCAGCGCCGTGGAAGCCGGGCGCAACCCGGACGACATCAAGGTGTTCATGGGCCTCAACGTGATCGTCGGCGCCACCGAGGAACTTGCCTGGCAGAAGCACGCCGAGTACCTCGGCTACGCCAGCGCAGAAGCCGGTGTGGCGCATTTTTCGGCGTCCACCGCGATTGATTTCTCCCAATACGCACTGGACGAACCGATCCAGTACGTGAAGAGCAACGCGATCCAGTCGGCCACCAAGAACCTGCAGAACAACGACTGGACCCGGCGCAAATTGCTCGAGCAGCACGCGTTGGGCGGACGCTATATCACCCTGGTCGGCTCGCCCGAACAGGTGGCGGATGAGCTGGAAGCGTGGATCAGCGAGACCGGGCTGGATGGCTTCAACCTGACGCGGATTGTCACGCCGGAAAGCTATGTGGACTTCATTGATCTGGTGGTGCCGGAGTTGCAGAAGCGGGGGTCGTACAAGACTGCATATGAGACCGGCACGCTGCGCGAAAAAGTCTTCAACGCCAGCGCCAGACTTCCCCAACAGCACACCGGATCGACCTACCGACACTAACCCCTGTGGGAGCGGGCTTGCTCGCGAATGCGGTGTGTCAGTCGGCACATTCGCCAGCTGACACAGCGCATTCGCGAGCAAGCCCGCTCCCACATTTGGATCTCCATTGTTTGTACCAATACCTTATGACTGGACAATCACTATGAAAAAAACACTGCTCTCCCACCCAGTCAAAGCACTGGCCCTGGCCCTCGGTCTGTTCAGCTCGGCGGTCTTCGCCAGCGACGCACCGCTGAAAGTCGGCACCACCGCCGCCTTCGCCATCCCGCTGGAAGCCGCCGTCGCCGAAGCCGGCAAGCAAGGCCTGAAAGTCGAGCTGGTGGAGTTCACCGACTGGATCGCGCCCAACGTCAGCCTCGCCGCCGGTGACATCGACGTGAACTACTTCCAGCACATCCCGTTCCTGGAAAACGCCAAGGCCGCCGCCGGTTTTGACCTGGTGCCGTACGCGCCGGGGATCATCAACAACGTCGGCCTGTACTCGAAGCAATTCAAAAGCATCAACGACCTGCCCCAGGGCGCCAGCGTGGCCATCGCCAACGACCCGATCAACAGCGGCCGCGGCCTGCAATTGCTGGCCAAGGCGGGCTTGATCACCCTCAAGCCGGGCGTGGGCTACAAGGCCACCGAAGAAGACATCGTCAGCAACCCGAAAAAGCTCAAGATCCTGCAAGTCGAGGCGGTGCAACTGGTGCGCGCGTATGACGATGCCGACCTGGTGCAGGGCTACCCGGCGTACATCCGCCTGTCCAAGACCTTCGATGCCGAGTCGGCGCTGCTGTTCGACGGCCTCGACCACCCGGAATACGTGATCCAGTTCGTCACCCAGCCCAAGGGTACGAGCGACCCACGGGTGATCAAGTTCGTCGACATCTACCAGCACTCGCCGGTGGTGCGCGCCGCGTTGGATAAATCCCTGGGCAAGCTCTACCAGGTCGGTTGGGAAGCCAAGAAATGACCGCCGCCCACTCTCGACTGCGCGACCTGGGCACACCGCCCAGGGACGCCGAGCAGACCGAACTGCACCCGGCGCTGAACCGTGCCCATGTGCGCTTCATCAACCTGGGCAAGAGCTATGACGGCAAGGTGCATGCCTTACAGGGTATCGACCTGGCGATCCAGCGCGGGGAAGTGTTCGGCATCATCGGCCGCAGCGGCGCGGGCAAGTCCTCGCTGATCCGCACCATCAACCGCCTGGAGCAACCCAGCAGCGGGCGGGTGCTGATCGATCAAGTGGACATCGGCGACTTCGACGAAGATCGCCTGGTGGCGCTGCGTCGGCGCATCGGCATGATCTTCCAGCACTTCAATTTGATGTCGGCCAAAACCGTGTGGCAGAACGTCGAATTGCCGCTCAAAGTCGCCGGTGTGCCCAAGCCCCAACGCGAACAGAAGGTGCGCGAGCTGCTGGAGTTGGTGGGTTTGCAGGACAAACACAAGGCTTACCCGGCGCAGCTCTCCGGCGGGCAGAAACAGCGGGTGGGCATCGCCCGTTCGCTGGTGCACGACCCCGAGATCCTGCTGTGCGACGAAGCCACTTCGGCCCTCGACCCGGAGACCACCCAGTCGATCCTCGGCCTGCTGCGCGAGATCAATCAGCGCCTGGGCCTGACCATCGTATTGATCACCCACGAGATGGCGGTGATCCGCGAGATCTGCGACCGCGTGGTGGTGCTGGAACACGGGCATATCGTCGAGCAAGGCCCGGTGTGGCAGGTGTTCGGCGACCCGCAGCATGAGGTCAGCAAGACGCTGCTGGCGCCGCTGCAACACGGGCTGCCGCCAGAGCTGCAAGAGCGGCTGCAGGCCACGCCGGCGTCGGCCGCGGCGGCCGTGGTGCTGCGTTTGCAATTCACCGGCAGCGACACCGACGAGCCGGACCTGGCGGCACTGTTCGCTGCCCTCGGCGGGCGCGTGCGCTTGCTGCAAGGCGGCGTGGAGCGCATCCAGGGCCACGCGCTCGGGCAATTGTTGCTGGCGGTGAATGGCGCGCCCCACAGCGCCGACGAATTGCGCAACCGCGCCGCGAACTGGGCGCAACAGGTGGAGGTGCTGGGCTATGTGGTTTGATCGTTTGTTGCAGGGTGCCATCGACACCTTGCTGATGGTCGGTGTGTCGTCGTTGATCGCGCTGCTGGTGGGGATTCCGCTGGCGGTGTTCCTGGTCACCAGCGACAAGGGCGGCATCTACCAGGCGCCGGCGCTGAACCGTGTGTTGGGGGCGTTCGTCAATCTGTTCCGCTCGATTCCGTTCCTGATCCTGATGGTGGCGCTGATCCCATTCACCCGGCTGATCGTCGGCACCACTTACGGCGTGTGGGCGGCGGTCGTACCGCTGACCATCGCCGCCACGCCGTTTTTTGCGCGGATTGCCGAGGTGAGCCTGCGTGAGGTCGATCACGGCTTGATCGAAGCCGCACAGGCCATGGGCTGCCGCCGCTGGCACATCATCTGGCACGTGCTGTTGCCGGAAGCGCTGCCGGGGATTGTCGGCGGCTTCACCATTACCTTGGTGACGATGATCAATTCGTCGGCCATGGCCGGTGCAATTGGCGCGGGAGGCTTGGGTGACATTGCCTACCGCTACGGCTACCAGCGCTTTGACACGCAGATCATGCTCACGGTGATTGTGTTGCTGGTGGTGCTGGTGGCGTTCATTCAGCTGGGTGGCGATCGGTTGGCGCGGGTGCTCAACAAGCGGTGAGGTATAGTCGGGGCATTCCAGTGCCCGGTATTACCCGCCATGACGCTCAAGCCCGACGACCTCGACCAGATCACCTCCACCACCCTCGGCCACTACAACAAGGTGGCCGAGGACTTCCGCGAAGGCACCCGCGACCACGATGTGAGCCAGAACATCGATGCGCTGCTGCGGCATATCCAGGGTACGCCGCCGTTTACCGTGCTGGATTTCGGCTGCGGGCCGGGGCGCGACTTGCAGACTTTTACGCGCATGGGGCATATCGCCGTGGGCCTGGATGGCTCCGAGCGGTTCGCGCAGATGGCGCGCCAGGACAGTGGCTGCGAGGTGTTGCAGCAGGACTTTCTCAAGCTGGCGCTGCCGGCCGGACGCTTTGACGGAATTTTCGCCAATGCGGTGCTGTTCCATATTCCCAAGCAGGAACTGCCGCGTGTGCTCAAGCAGCTGCATGGGGCGTTGAAGCCTGGGGGCGTGTTGTTCAGCTCCAACCCGCGCGGGGATAACCAGGAAGGTTGGAATGGGCCACGGTATGGGTCTTATCACGATCTTGAGGCGTGGCAGGCATTGCTGGCTGAGGCCGGGTTTGTGGAATTGGAACATTACTACCGGCCGGCGGGGCTGCCCCGAGAGCAGCAACCCTGGTTGGCCAGTGTGTGGCGCAGGCTTTAGGGGTATCTGGTCTGGCGCCTTCGCGGGCAAGCCCGCTCCCACATTGGAACTCGGTCAAATGTGGGAGCGGGCTTGCCCGCGAAGCTCTCGAAGACACCGCTAATCGACCTGATACACCACCGGTTTATCACCCACCACTAACGCCGTAACACTGCTCGCGGCATAACCCTCTCTCGGGACCGCCGCAAAATTCGCCACCAACCGCGTGCCATCCGCAAAGGTGGTCTCCTGCACCTGCCGATCGTCCGTCAGCCAGCGGAACCCGGTCATCGCCTGGGTCGCCAAGCGCTGGTGCAGCGGCCGGAAAAACCGGTCCTGGCGCTGGATCAGCGGCAGCCGCTGCTCAACCGTCGACGCACTCAGGTGATACAGCGGCGGCACGTTGTAGAGCAGTTGCGTCAGCTCGTTCGCCGCCTGCACATTGCTCAGTTTCAGGCTGTCGAACAGCCAGTGGTGCGTGGTGATCACCGAGCCATGGAACACCGCCTGATACAGCGGCAAGCGCATGCCCGGCTCGAAATGCACGGTGCGAAACGGTTCCTTGAGCGGCACCGGCTTGAAGAACACCGTCGGTTGCTCCGGCGGGAACCAATTGCCGACGTAATAGGGCGACTGCTTGTCCTGGGTCATCGCTTGATCACCCCAGCCAATCACCGGCGTTTGCATGCCATGGGCAAACAGGATGCCCTGGGCCGTGATCGCATTGCCGTCTTCGGAACCTGTGGGCAACTTGAGCGTGGTGTTCAGCCAGTGTGAAGCGTCGATGTTGCCAGCGGCATTTTGCGCCTGGGTCATGGGCGCGCCGTTGCGATAGCTGTCGAAAACCATGCCGGTGGCGTAGGCATCAAGGAACCAGGCGTTGAAACCGGCCTTGGCCCGCACGGCTTGCGCCCGTGCTTCGAGCAGGGGGCGCACGCAGCGCGGGTCGGTGTAGTGGCCGGATTGCTGGAAGCCGGCCTTGAGCTTGCCGTTCTTCAACACGATCGCGCAGTCGCGGTAGGCCTGGCGGCCCAGGTGGGCGGTGGTCCAGTCCAGGTTTTCGCTGGCGGACAACGCGGTTTCATAGGAGTCGTACGGCGCCATCAGAAACCCGGCATCGACCCCGGCGCGGATCGCTTCCGGGTGCCAGAGGCCGCCTTCCCAACCGTCGCCCAGGGTCAGCAACAAGCGCGTAAGACCCGCATCGCGCAGCGCTTGAACCGTCTGGCTGCCCCAGCGTTCAGGACGCTCGCTCAACGCCCCGGCAAACGCCACCGCCAGCTCATTGCGCAGCTCGCCATAACGCGAGGCGAGGCGGGTCATATCCGGTTCATCCACCTGCCAACTCTGGCGGGCTTTGGTGTTGATGGCGGCGTTGAGGCCGCGCAACAGCACGGTCTGTTCATAGCGGTTCAACACACGGGTTTGCGCGAGAATCTGCGCGGCTTCCTTGTCCAGCAACCCCTTGAGTTCGTGCCCGCGCAGCCGCTGGATCAGCAGCGGCCAGTCGCGCACATCCTCCGGCGCCAGCAGGTCATTGCCCCACAGGTAGACGTGACTGGCGCCCAGCAGCTTCTCGGCCTCGGGGGTTTGCCGCAGCTTGTCCGCCAGCGGCTCGTAACGGCCCTGCTCCACCCGCCATTGGCGATAACGCTTGGCGCCGGCCAGCGGATCGGCATCGCCCAGGTGCAACACCAAGGTCATCGGCGCGGTGGGGTCCAGCGCGGTGAATTCGTGGGCCACCGACAACGCCAGCGCGTCTTTCCAGCTCAGGCGGTTGTTGTAAGGATTGGTCAATAGCCAGTTCAAGGTGAAGGCACCGTGGTCCATGCCCCACAAGGGCAGGCTGAGGTCCTGGGTGGTGTTGAGGTCGCCCTGTTCCACCAGAAAGGCTCTCCAGACGGCATTGTCGGCGGGCACGTAATGCCCTTCGGCCAACGGCCAGATCAGGCCCTTGCCGAGGGCGCTGGCGGGTTGTTGAAGGATCGTTAATTCACCCGGTTCGCGTGCGGTGATGGCAAGCATCAGGTCGCGTTGCGCAAGGCTGGCCGTGACGCGAAAGGCTCCCCACTGCCAACTGGCTTGCTGGGCGCTCTGCGCGAGATCGCTGACCGCGCGTGTGGCAACGCCGCTAGAGGCCTGTACCGGCGCCTGGCCGTTGGGCGTGGCACGGATGGCGAGGGTCGCGGGGTCGAGTTCGATACGCCATAGCGGGTTTTCGAGGACGGTGCTGGCAAGGGCCAGCGGGGAGATGAGGAATGTACAGAGCAGCAAAAGGTGACGATGCCAGTTCATTTTCTTCGACCGTTTGAGGTGAAGGTCGAGAGGGTAGAACACTGCACAGCCTCAAACGACCGCAGTCAATATTTCAGGAGGTTTCCCACAAGCCAAAAGGCATGCGCAGACCCAAATGTGGGAGCGGGCTTGCCCGCGAAGGCGGTGGATCAGTCAGCACACTTCTAACTGACAGACCGCTTTCGCGGGCAAGCCCGCTCCCACATTTTTTGACCTTATTCGGCCTGTTGCTCCTGTTTCGGCTCGCGGATCTTGTACCAGGCCACATACAGCGCCGGCAGGAACAACAGGGTCAACAACGTGGCAATGATGATCCCGCCAATCATCGCGTAGGCCATCGGCCCCCAGAACACTTCGCGGGCGATGGGGATCATGCCCAGGCTCGCCGCCGCCGCCGTCAGCAGGATCGGTCGACGTCGATGTTCGGTGGCCTCCACCACCGCATCCCACGGGGTAAAACCCGCCTGCTCATATTCATCGATCTGCGTCACCAGGATCACCGAGTTGCGGATGATGATGCCGATCAGCGCGAGGATGCCGAGGATCGCCACAAACCCCATCGGCGTGCCCGTGGGGATCAGCGCCAGCACCACGCCGATCAGCCCCAGCGGCGCGACGCTCGCCACCAGGAACATCTTCTGCACGCTGTGCAACTGGATCATCAGGAACGTCGCCATCAGGAACAACATCAACGGCACCACGCTGGCAATCGGGCCTTGGGCCTTGCCGCTTTCTTCCACGGTGCCGCCGGTGGCGACCTTGTAGCCCACCGGCAAACCGGCGCTGAATTTTTCGATGGTTGGCGCCAGCTGTTTGACCAAGTCGGTGGGCTGCATCTCATCGCGCACCGAGGCCTTGATGGTGATGGTCGGCTTGCGGTCGCGGCGCCACACCAGCGGTTGCTCCAGCTCATAGCGCACGGTGGCGAACGCCAAAAGCGGGATAGAGGTGCCGTTGGGCGTGACGATCTGCAGGTTCTGCAAGGTTTCCGGCGTACCGCGCTCGGCGTCTTCGGCGCGGCCGACCACATTGATCAGGTAGATGTCGTCGTGCACCTGGGTCACGGACGCGCCACTGACCACGCTGTTCATCAGTTGCGCGACGTCTTCCGAAGAAAACCCCAACTGCCGCGCCTTGTCCTGGGCGATGTCCACCCGCAGCACTTTGCCTGGCTCGTTCCAGTCGTAAATGATCTCGCCCAGGTGCGTATTTTTGTCCAGTAAGGTCGCCAGCTCGATCGCGTGTTTGCGCACCTGGTCAGTGTCTTTGCCCGACACCCGATACTGAATCGGCCGCCCCACCGGCGGGCCCATTTCCAGCGGTTGCACAAAGCTGCCGATACCGACGAAGTCGTCGCGCAGGCGCTTTTGCAGACGCGCGATCAGGGCGCCGCGCTCTTCCAGGCCTTTGCTCACGATCACCAACTGCGCGTAGTACGGGTTCTCCAGTTGCTGGTCCAGCGGCAGGTAGAAACGGATCGCGCCCTGGCCGATATAGGTGCTCCAGCGGGCAATGTCCGGGTCGTCCTTGATGATCGCCTCAAGACGGTCCACGGCGCGGCGGGTCTCATTGATCGAGGCGTTTTGCGGCAGGTTGAGGTCAACCAGGATCTCCGGGCGGTCCGACGATGGAAAGAACTGGTTCTGCACAAACTGCATGGAAAACACCGACGCCACGAACAACGCCACGGTGATGCCGATAGCCCACCAACGGTTGCGCATGGCCCACAGCATGCCGCCGTTGAACGCGCGGCCAATCCGCCCCGGCTCGGCATCGTGGGGTTTCACTTTGGCGCTGAGGATATGCACGCCAATCACCGGCGCAAACAGCACCGCCACCACCCAGGACACCAGCATCGCCACGGCAATCACCGCGAACAGGGTGAAGGTGTACTCGCCCGCCGAACTGGCATTGAGGCCAATCGGCACAAAACCGGCGACCGTCACCAAGGTGCCGGTGAGCATCGGAAACGCCGTCGACGTGTAGGCGTAAGTCGCCGCCTGTTCCTTGGTTTCGCCTTTTTCCAGGCGCGTGATCATCATCTCCACGGTGATCATCGCGTCGTCCACCAACAGGCCGAGGGCGATGATCAACGCGCCCAACGACACACGCTGCATGGTGATGCCGCTGTATTCCATGAACACGAACACCAGCGCCAGCACCAATGGAATCGAGCACGCCACCACCAGCCCGGCGCGCAGGCCGAGGCTGATAAAACTCACCACCAGCACGATGATCACGGCTTCGAACAACGCGCTGGTGAAGCCGCCGACAGCCTCCTCCACCACTTCGGCCTGGTCAGACACCTTGTGCACGCCGACGCCCACCGGCAGGTCGGCGGTCAGCTCATCCATGCGCCCGTGCAGGGCCGCGCCAAACGCCTGGATATTGCCGCCCTTCTGCATGGCGATGGCCAGGCCGATTGCCGGTTGGCCGTTGAACCGGAACAGCGGCCGCGCCGGGTCGACGTAGCCACGGCTGATCTCGGCGATATCCGCCAGCCGGTAAAAACGATCGTTGAGCCGCAGATTGACGTCGGCCAGGTCCTTCTCCGAGGCGAACTGCCCCGAAGTGCGCACGGAAATCCGCTCCGGCCCGGCCTCGATCACCCCGGCGGGCGTCACCGCGTTCTGCGATTGCAGGCTCTGCACCACTTGGCGCTGATCGATGCCCAGCGCGGCGAGTTTGCGCGTGGAGAAGTTCAGGTAAATCACTTCGTCCTGCTGGCCGATCATCTCGACCTTGCCCAGCCCCGGCACCGAACGGATCTCGGCGCGCACCTGCTCGACGTAGTCGCGCAACTGGCGCATCGACAGGCCGTCGCCGGTAAACGCGTAGACCGAGCCGAACACATCACCGAACTCGTCGTTGAACGACGGCCCCTGCAAACCCTGGGGAAAGGTGCCGCGAATGTCGTCGATCTTCTTGCGCACCTGGTACCAGATTTCCGGGATGGCCTTGGCGCTGGTGGTGTCCTTCAAGAAGACGAACACCGTGGACTCGCCCGGCCGCGTGTAGCTTTTCACGTAGTCGAGGGAGTCGAGTTCCTCGAGTTTTTTCTCGATGCGGTCGGTGACCTGCTTGAGGGTTTCTTCCTGGGTCGCGCCCGGCCAGCGGGTCTGGATCACCATGGTTTTGATGGTGAAGGAAGGGTCTTCCTCGCGGCCCAGGTTCATGTAGGAGAACACGCCCATCAGCAGCGCGACGAACATCAGGTACCAGACGAAGGACTGATGCTTGAGCGCCCAGTCGGATAAGTTGAAGCTGCCTTTCATCGCGGGCTGTCCTCGTCGATTTTGACTTTCTGCCCGGGTTTCAGGCTGTTCACGCCGGCG
Organism: Pseudomonas sp. RP-B7; assembly: GCF_059803535.1. Taxonomy (NCBI): domain Bacteria; kingdom Pseudomonadati; phylum Pseudomonadota; class Gammaproteobacteria; order Pseudomonadales; family Pseudomonadaceae; genus Pseudomonas; species Pseudomonas sp. RP-B7. The sequence continues at coordinate 111,961 of NZ_JAPFHC010000015.1, read as the reverse complement.
GTGACGATACGTTCACCGGGCTGTACGCCACCGCTGAGCACGGCGCTGCTGGCGTCACGGCTGATGACGCTGACCTCACGCGGCTGTACGGTCTGGTTCTGGGTGTCGAGCAGCCAGATGCGGCTCTTGCCGTCGACCTGCTGCAAGGCGCTCAGGGGCAGTTCGATACGCGGCGCGATGGCGCTGCTCAAGGTCACGCTGATTGCTGTGCCGAGGCGGAACGCGGGCGGCGTCTCGGCCAGGCTCAGGCGCGCGCGACGGGTGCGGGTGGCGCTTTGGGCCTGGGGTTCGATCTCGCGCACGATGGCGGTGGTGTTGACGCTCGGGTCCAGTTGCCCGGCAACCAGGAACACCACGTCATGGGGCAGCCGTTCGGCGAGGCCTGCGGGCAGGTCGATCACCGCTTCCTTGATGTCCGGGCGCGCCAGGGTCACCACTTGCTGGCCGGCGCTGACCACCTGGCCGGCCTCGGCGCTCCACGCGGTGACGATGCCACCGTGGTCGGTGCGCAACTCGGCGTAGTTGAGCTGGTCCTTGGCCTGGTTGACGGCGGCCTGGGCTTGATCGAGGGAGGCCTGGGTGGTTTTCAGGTCGGTCTGGGCGATGTCCAGTTGGGCCTGGGCGCCGACGCCACGGTTGAACAGTTCCTGCTGGCGCCGCGCGTTGGCCTGGGCATTGATGTATTGCGCCTGCACGCGCGCCAGGTCGCCTTGGGCGGCGCGCAGTTGGTTTTGCTGGTCGGTGGGGTCGAGGACGGCGAGCAAGGCGCCCTTCTCCACCTCTGCGCCGACATCCACGGCACGCCGGGCGATACGGCCGGGCACACGGAACCCCAGGTTGCTTTCATAGCGGGCCTGGATAGTGCCGGCGAAGCGGCCGAGGGTTTCCTGGTCTTCGGCTTTCACTTCCATGGACAACACCGGGCGCACGGGCTCGGGCGCGGGTTCCTGCTTGGAGCACGCCGCCAGCAACAGGCTGGCGGCGAGTACGGCCGTCAGGTGCTTCATGGCTGGGCTCCTTGCTGGGCGATCTCGACGAGCATGCCGGGGTGCAGCAGTTGCCCACCGGCTACCACGACTTTTTCGCCGCCCTTGAGGCCGTCGCCGATGATGACTTTGCCGGTGAGATACCGCGCCACGCTGACCTTGTGCAACTGCGCCTTGCCGTCGCCGTCGACCAACCAAACAGCCGGTTCGTTGAGGTCTTTGGTCAGGGCTGACCAGGGCAACTCGATGCTGGGCCTGGCCGGGCCACTGGCGGTGGCGCTGACCACCGAGCCGAGTTGCATGCCCTTGGGCAGCGCCTCCAGGGCAATCTTCACCTGAACGGTGCCGGTGTTGGCGGCCACGGCCGGGGTGACTTCGCGGACTTTGCCTTGGGCCTTGATGCTGGGGTTTTCCAACAGGCTGACAGTGATCGGCGCATCCGGCGGCGGCTCCATCAGCAGCGATTCATACACGTTGAACACCGCATCGCGTTCGCCGTCGCGGGCCAGGCTGAAGATCGGCACGGTGGCCTGCACCACTTGGCCGACTTCGGCCTGACGCGCAGTGATCACGCCCGGTGCCTCAGCGATCAACGCGGTGTAGCCCAGTTGTTCGCGGGCGTTGGCCAATTGGGCTTGCGCGGCGGCCAGGGCGCTTTGGCTGCTGCGCAGCGCGGCCTGGGCGGCGTCGTATTCGCTGCGGCTGGTGTAGCCCTTGGGCAGCAGCTTTTCCTGGCGCACAAAGGCGGCGGCCGTCTGCTTGACCCGCGCCTGCTCGGCCACGACCTGGGCCTGGGCGGAATCAACGTTGGTCTGCAAATCCTTGGGATCGAGCTTGGCCAGCACCTGCTTGGCGCTGACGCGGTCACCCACGTCGACCATGCGCTGGATGATCTTGCCGCCGACGCGGAACGACAGGTCGGTCTGCACACGGGCCTGGATGTCCCCGGTGAGGGTGACCGCTGCGGCGAAATCCGCCGGTTGCACGGTTTGGACAAAGACCCGTGAATGCTGTTTGGGCTCGGCCTTTTCCTCACCGCAACCGCTTAACAGCGTCAGTAGGCCAAGTCCGAAAATACAGGTGCAAATACGACCGCCCATGCAGGCTCCTTTGCGTGATGCGATAAACCAGATGTGTATGCGACTGTGAGCTTAGTTGAGGGTTCCTAAACTGCATGCAGGCTCCCATACTCCAGCGGTTCCCCCCATTGATTGAAGACCCATGCTCAAGACCCTCGCGGTGGCCAATTACCGCTCGATCAATAAATTGGTGGTGCCCCTGGACCGCTTGAATCTGATCACCGGCCCCAATGGCTCCGGCAAGTCCAACTTGTACCGCGCCCTGCGCCTGCTGGCCGAAACCGCCCAAGGCGGGGTAATCAATGCACTGGCCCGTGAGGGCGGGCTGGATTCGACCTTCTGGGCCGGGCCGGAGACTATCACCCGACGCATGCGCAACGGCGAGGCGCCAATAGAGCCCACCGTGCGCCATAAGGTCAAACGCCTGCGCCTGGGATTTGCCGCCGAAGATTTCAGCTACGCGATCTCCCTGGGCCTGCCGGAACTGACCCAGTCCTATTTTTCCATGGACCCTGAAGTAAAAAAGGAATGCATCTGGGCCGGCCACGTCTACCGCCCGGCCAGCCTGCTGGTGCAACGTTCCGGGCCAATGGTGCGTGCCCGCGACGGCCGCGCCTGGGATGTAGTGGCCCAACACACGCCGAATTACCACAGCCTGTTCGATCAGGTCGGCAGCCTGCGCGGCTCGCCGGAAGTGCTGTTGCTGCGCGAAAGCATTCGCGGTTGGCGCTTTTATGATCACTTTCGCAGCGACGTGGACGCGCCGGTGCGCCAACCGCAACTAGGGACGCGCACGCCGGTGCTGCACCATGACGGGCGCGACTTGGCGGCGGCGTTGCAGACCATCCGCGAAATCGGCGACCCCGAGGCGTTACAGAACGCGGTCAGCGATGCGTTTCCCGGCGCACGCCTGAACATCCAGCCGTTACAGGGCGGGCGTTTTGCAATTGAGTTTTATCAAGAGGGCTTATTGCGGCCGTTGTCGGCGGCGGAGTTGTCCGACGGCACCTTGCGTTATCTGCTGCTGATTGCTGCACTGCTGACGCCACGGCCACCGACCATGATGGTGCTGAACGAGCCGGAAACCAGCTTGCACCCGGATCTGTTGCCGGCGTTGGCGCGCTTGATTATCCAGGCGTCGCGCCAGTGCCAGGTGTGGGTGGTGTCCCATGCCAGCCGGTTGATTGCGGCGTTGCAGCAGGATGAGGGGTGCAATTCGATTGTGCTGGAGAAGGTGTTGGGGGAGACCCAGATTGTGGGGCAGGGGATTCTGGATGCGCCGGCTTGGCATTGGCCGGAGTAAGTTGTGACTGGGAGGGCCTCTTCGCGAGCAAGCCCGCTCCCACATTTGACCGAGTTCTTCCTTTGGAATGCGGGAAAATGTGGGAGCGGGCTTGCTCGCGAAAGCGGTAGTTCAGTCACCACAAAAGCAAAGGATCAACCCTGCCACTTGCCCCCTTCAACAATCACGCTCTCAGGCTTGGTGTCATCGCTCAGCTCTTTACGCACATATTGGTCATACAGCTTGAGCAGGAACTTCTCCTCACCCAACTTCGCCAACTCGGCATTCACCCAGTCACGCAGCTCAACGTTGCCCTTCTTCACCGCCGGCGCAATCGGCGCTTCATCGCCGAGCTTCTCTTCCAGCACGCGGTAACCCGGGTTCTGCTTGGCCCAGCTGAACAGCACCAGGTTGTCTTGCGCATAAGCGTCACCACGACCCGCCGACAACGCTTGCAGCGACTCGGAGTTTTTCTCGAACTTGAGCAGTTTCCAGTCCGGGTGGTTCTTGGTCAGCCAGATGTCGGCGGTGGTGCCGGTGGTCACGATGGTGGTGCGGGTCGCCAGGTCATCCAGGCTTTTCACCGCGCTGTCGTTGGGCACCAGGGCCTGCACCGCGACTTTCAGGTTGGGGTTGGTGAAGTCCACCGCCTCCTTGCGCTCCGGCGTCACGGTCATGTTGGCGAGGATCAGGTCGACCTTGTCGCTTTGCAGGAACGGAATGCGGCTGGCCGGCTCGACCGCGACGAATTCCACCTTGTTTTCATCGCCCAGCAGATCCTTGGCGAATTGGCGGCCGATGTCGGTATCGAAGCCAACGTAGCGTCCGGCTTCGTTGACGAAGCCGAACGGCGGCTTGTCGGTGAACACGCCGACGATCAGCTTGTCGCGCGCCTTGATCTTGTCGATGTAGCTCGCGGCAGCGGCGACGGGTTTGGCCGGCTCTTCGGCCTTTTTATCGCAGCCGGCCAGTACGGCGACGGCCAACAGTGGCAGCAGTAGTTTTTTCATAGCAGCTCCAGTTCCTTGGTTTTCTTGGGCAGTGTTGAGACAAAGGAGAACTTCTCCAGGAACTGCTGCGCGCGTGCGGTTTGCGGGTTCGTAAAGAATTCTTCGGGGGTGTTGTGTTCGAGGATGCGCCCGGCCTCCATAAACACCACGCGGTCGGCGACGGCGCGGGCGAAGGCCATTTCGTGGGTGACGATCAGCAGGGTCATGCCATCGCGGGCCAGGCCCTGGATCACTTCCAGCACTTCCTTGACCATTTCCGGGTCGAGGGCAGCGGTGACTTCGTCAAACAGCATGACTTGCGGGTTCATGCACAACGAACGGACGATGGCGATGCGTTGCTGCTGGCCGCCGGAGAGCTGGCGCGGGAAGGCGTCGCGCTTGTCGGCCAGGCCGACGCGTTCGAGGAGTTTTTCGGCTTGCTCGCGCGCTTCGCGGGGGTCACGTTTTTGCACTTTCAGCGGGCCGAGCAGGATGTTGTCGAGCACGCTCATGTGCGGAAACAGGTGGTAACTCTGGAACACCATGCCGATGTCCTGGCGCACCTGGCGCCAGTCGGTGCTTGTGTCCAACAGCTCGTTGCCGGCAAAACGCAGGCTACCGCTGTGGGCCACTTCCAGCCCGTTCAGGCAGCGCAGCAAGGTGCTTTTGCCGCAGCCGCTGGGGCCGAGGATCACCACGACTTCGCCGCTGCGCACACGCAAGTCGATGCCCTTGAGCACCTGCGTTTCGCCGAAGAATTTGTTGAAACCCTGAAACTCGATCAATGCGCTCATGCTTGGGCCCAGCGCCGTTCCAGCACCTTGGAGGCGGCCGACAACGGGTAGCAGATAAAGAAGAAAAACAGAAACAGCACGCCGTAAATCAACACGGATTCGTAGGTGCGTTCGATGATTTGCTGACCGACCTTGATCACGTCCACCACGCCGATCAGCACCGCCAGGGAACTGGTCTTGATGATGCGCGTGTAGACGTTGATGGTCGGCGGCGTCATGCGCTTGAGCGCCTGGGGCAGCAGCACATAGCCGTACAGCTGCGGGCCTGACAGGCCAATCGACAAGCCCGCCTCTCGCTGGCCACGGGGCAGCGAATGCAACGCGCCGCGCACCACTTCGCCGACTTCACTGGCCCCCCACAGCGACAGCACCAGCACCGCACACCAGAAGCTCGGAATGCTCAGGCCGAAGAAAATCGGCAGGCCGAAAAACAGCAGGTACAGCCACACCAGCACCGGGATCGCGCGAAACAGCTCCAGGTACACCCGCAACGCCGCGTTGAGCAGACGCTTGTTCAAGCTGCGCAACACGCCATACACCACGCCGCCGACGGTGCTGAAGGCGATGCTCAAGAAGGAAATCGACAGGGTTTGCGCAGCGCCCTTGCCCAGTTGCGGCAACGACACCCACAGCAACTCAAGACCCGAACTGGCCATGCTGGAGCCTCCTTTCCAGGCGGCTGAGCAGCAGCGACAGCGGCAAGAACAGCAACACGCAGATCAGCGTCAGCACGGCGAGCATCTCGTAGGTCTTGTAGTAGAGCGCGATGTAGCTCTTGGTGGTGTAGAGAATCTCTGGCACCGCCACGGCGGACACCACGGTGGTCTCCTTGAGCAGGAAGATGAAATTGGCGAACAGCGCCGGCAGGCTGAGAATGCCGGCCTGGGGCAGGATCACGTGGCGCAGCAGTTGCCAGTCGGACAGGCCGATGGACTTGCCCGACTCGATCTGCGCCAGCGGCACCGCTTCCACCCCGGCACGCAGTACTTCGGTGAGGTAGGCGCCGCCGAGGAACGTCATGGTGATGATCGCCGCCCAGAACCCGGAGATATTCAAGCCCAGGGCCGGCAGCGCGAAGTAGACGAAAAACAGTTGGATCAGCAGCGGCGTGTTGCGCGCCAGCTCCACGTACAGCGCCACCAGGCGCGACAGGTACGGCGTGCGGAACACCAGCAGCGCAGCGTTGATCAGCGCCACCAGCAGCGAGGTGGCAATGGCGATCAGGCCGACTTGCAGCGTCACCCCGACGGCGTTGAGAAACGCCGGCAGGGTGCTGAGGATAAACGCGAAATCGAAGGTCATCGGAAGTCCAAAACGCCACAGGGGTAATGCGGCGTGCGCGGTTCGAGCCGGCGTGGGTAACGCCGGGTAGCGCAGACTTTAAAGGTATAAAAAAGAAATTTTAAATACCCAAATAGCATATTCATATCACGCAAAAAGCTAACCCTTGCAAACCTACACAAATCCCCTGTGGGAGCTGGCTTGCCTGCTCCCACAGCTTTGATTGCATTCCAAATTTCAGGCAATAAAAAACGCCGACGCTGTAGGAGCCGTCGGCGTTGAAACCTTGAAGGGGTTTTGGGCTACATCAGAACGCAGGCACTACCGCGCCGTTGTACTTTTTCTCGATGAAAGCTTTGACTTCCGGGCTGGTCAGGGCCTTGGAGAGCTTCTGGATCGCGTCGCTGTCCTTGTTGTCCGGGCGAGCCACCAGGAAGTTCACGTACGGCGACTTGGCGTCTTCGATGATCAGCGCGTCCTTGGCCGGGTTCAGACCCGCTTCCAGGGCGTAGTTGGTGTTGATCAGGTCCAGGTCAACCTGGTCCAGCACGCGTGGCAGCAGGGCCGATTCCAGCTCCTTGAATTTCAGGTGCTTGGGGTTGTCCTTGATGTCTTTTGGCGTGGACAAGGCATTGGTCGGGTCTTTCAGGGTGATCACGCCGGCTTTCTGCAGCAGCAACAGGGCGCGGCCGCTGTTGGAGCCTTCGTTCGGGATGGCCACGGTGGCGCCATCTTTGAGCTCGGAAATGTTTTTGATCTTTTTCGAATAACCGCCGAAGGGTTCAACGTGCACACCAACCACGGTGACCAGGTTGGTGCCCTTGCCCTTGTTGAAGTTTTCCAGGTACGGCAGGGTCTGGAAGTAGTTGGCGTCCAGGCGCTTCTCGGCGACCTGTACGTTGGGTTGTACGTAGTCAGTGAAGACTTTGATTTCCAGGTCCACGCCTTCTTTGGCCAGGGTTGGCTTGACCAGTTCGAGGATCTCGGCGTGCGGGATCGGGGTGGCAGCAACCACCAGCTTCTCGTTGGCCTGGGCGAAGCTTGCAGTCAGGGCAGCCGTCAGTGCGGTAAACAACAGAACCTTTTTCATGCAGTGTCCTTAATTCCGGGGCGTCGGTGACGGCCGCTTGTTATGTGGTGTGCCAGCGATGTGCTATCGCGGCGTGAAGCGGACAATACCTAGATTTTTTATTCCCGAACAATATCTTTTATTCACGTTGATATTCCATTTTGTTCATGTAGCTGCTTTTTGAGATAGAAAGTTGCGCAAGCTTTCCCGTTCAGCGGCGCTGGCGTTATTGAAAATCCGCTGCACCTGCTCAAGGGGCGATCCGGCCACGGGCAGATTCAAATGCTCGGGCAAGATCTCGTCGCCACTGCTTACCAGCAAGGCAAAGTGAATGACGTTTTCCAGCTCGCGGGTATTGCCCGGCCAACTGTGTTGTTCCAGCACCTGCTGGGCCGCATCGCTGATCAGCGGCACCGGCAGGTCCAGGCGCTGACTGTAGATGCCGAGAAAATATTCGGCCAGGGACAGGATGTCGCCAACCCGCTCGCGCAGTGCTGGCAACTCCAGCTGGCCTTCGCTCAGGTAATGGAACAGGCGCTCATTGAACTTGCCCGCCGCCACGGCCTGGGCCAGGTCGATGCTGGTGGCGGCCACCAGGCGCACATCCACCGGGCTTGGCTGATGGGCGCCGACGCGGGTGACTTCGTGGTTTTCCAGGGCGGCGAGCAATTTGACCTGGATCGGCAGCGGCAAGTCGCCGATCTCGTCCAGATACAAGGTGCCGCCGTTGGCCGATCCGAACCAGCCGGCCCGGCTGCTGGCCGCGCCGCTGTGGGCACCGGCGGCGTAGCCGAACAGCTCGGCGTCGGCGTAGGTCGGGCTGATCGCACCGCAGTTGACCGACACAAACAAGCCGCCGCGATCGCTGCCACGGTGGATATGCCGCGCCAGCAACTCTTTACCGCTGCCGGTCTCGCCGCGAATCAACACGGGCAAGGCGCGGGGCGCGAGGCTTTCGAGGTCTTCGCGCAACTGGCGCGAGCGTGGGTCGACAAACACCAGCGCCTTGGCGCGGATGCTCAACGGGCTTTTATCGGCGTCGGGAAAGGTCAGCAATGGCTGGCCGTAGGTTTCATGCAGACTCATGGCAGGCTCCCGCCCCAGATCCACTCAGGGACGGGGCGTTGAAAAGTGTTCAGGCACTGCGCCGGGCGTGGTGCTCGAGGCGGCTTTGCAGACGATAGAGGTAGGCGAAGCCCTGTTCCCAGCGCTGGTGGCCGGACTTCACGTTGATATGCCCGGCGCCCGCGAGGATGCCGGCTTCGGCGCCCCAGTGACGCGCCAGCTCCAGGGCCCGCGGGGCGCTGACAGCGGCGTCGTTGTCGGAGCTGACCACTTGGCTCGGAAACGGCAGCAGGTCAGTGGGAATCGGCGCGAAATTACGCAAGGCAGGCGAGCAGGCAGGCCGTTCGACATCGGCCGGGGCCACCAGCAAGGCACCGCGCACCTGGCGCAAGAACTGCACCGGGGCAGTCGCAGCCCAATGCGCCACGGTGATGCACCCCAGGCTATGGGCGATCAGGATCACCGGCGTGCTGTCGGCGGCGATGGCCTCGGCCAGCGCGGCCACCCAGTCTTCACGGCGCGGGGTCAGCCAGTCGGCCTGTTCCACGCGTGCACTGTTGGGCAGGCTGTTCTGCCAATGACTTTGCCAATGATCTTCTGGCGATCCTTGCCAGCCCGGCACGATCAGATAACGAATCGACTCGCTGTGCATGGGTGTGCCCTCCTGCAGCGTTTAACGTTGTAGGACAGTATAGGGACGAGGTTTATATTCGTTAAGGAATAAGAAGCTATTTATTAATAACCAAAAACTTAAACCCAATAAAGATCCAAATGTGGGAGCGGGCTTGCTCGCGAATGCGGTGGGTCAGCGATGAGGATGCCGACTGGCACACCGCATTCGCGAGCAAGCCCGCTCCCACAGGGGCCCTCATTCCAGGCTGGCGTTTGTGTTGCTGGTTAAATTCCAGGCAAAAAAAAGGCCGCACCCTGCCAAGGAGACGGCCAAAAACTTGTCGAGGCTTTTGCAATCAACGGGCGGTAATCACCGACAACTTGGTAATGCCCGCGCGTTCGATCGACGCCATGGCTCGCGCCACTTCGCCGTAGTTCACACCATCGTCAGCCTGCAGTTGCACCCGCACATCGGGGTCCTTGGCTTTCGCCGCCTGCAGGTTGAATTCCAGCAGGTCCGGCTGGATTTCGTCCTTGTTGATAAACACTTTACCGGCGCCGTCGATGCTCACCACCAGCGGGTCCTTCTGCTCCACCGGGGCCACGGCCTCGGTCTTGGGCAGGTTGATCGGGATCGCGTTGGTCAACAGCGGCGCGGTGACGATAAACACCACCAGCAGCACCAGCATCACGTCCACCAGCGGCGTGACGTTGATCTCGCTCAGCACCTCATCACTGTCTTGCGTGGAGAAGGCCATCTCAGGACGCCTCCTTCACTTTCTGCGGGTTGCCGGCCGCGGTTTTGTTCAGGGTCGGGTGCAGCAGCACGCGGAACGAATTTTTCTGCGCCAGGCTGTAGAAGTCGTGGGCAAAGTCGTCGAGGTCCGCAGCCGTCAGCTTGAGACGGCGCAGGAAGTAGTTGTAGACCAGCACCGCCGGTACGGCGACGGCGATACCTACACCCGTGGCCACCAGCGCGGCACCAATCGGGCCGGCCACGGTTTCGAGGCTGGCGGAACCGGCGGCACTGATGCCCTTGAGCGCTTCCATGATGCCCCACACGGTGCCGAACAGGCCGATGAACGGCGAGGTGCTGCCGATACTGGCGACCACGGCCAGGCCGGTCTCCAGGGAACGGCGCTCACGCACGATCTGTTGGCGCAGGGCGCGTTCGAGGCGGTCCTGGTGGTTGATGGCCTGGCTCAGGTCGGCAGCGTGTGGCGTCTCGCCCACCTGGATCGCGGCGTAACCGGCCTGGGCCACACGGGCTGCGGCGCCGGGTTGGGTTTCTGCCAGCTCGGCAGCTGAGTCGAGGCTCGACGCCGCCCAGAACTGTTTATGGAACTTGCGATCCTGCGCCTTGAGGCGACCGAACTGCACGCCCTTGAGCAGGGCCAGGCCCCAGGTGGCGACCGAAAAAACCACCAGCAGCCAGATCACCGCGCTTTCGATGGATTCAAGTGGAGATGCTAATGCCATGATGTCTTCCCTCTGTGCAGGTCGCGGCGTGTGCAACACACCGCAGCCGAATAGTTAGTGAATCTTGAAATCGATCGGGACGCTGACCCAGCCGTTCTGGGCGACGTCGCCCTGCTTGGCCGGTACGAAGCTCCAACGTTTCACCGCAGCCAGCGCGGCGTCGTCGAGTTGCTGGCGACCGCTGCTCTTCTGGATCTGGATCTCACCCGGCTTGCCACTGGCCAGCACCTGCACCCGCAGCAACACCGTGCCTTCCCAGCCACGGCGCTGGGCCAGTGACGGGTATTCGGGCGCCGGGTTCTTCAAATACGCGGCGTTGGCCGAAGCGGGCGTTACCGGCGCCGGTGCCGGTGGCGCAGGCGGCGCGGGCGGTGCCGGGGTCGGGGGTGCGGGCGGCGGCTCGACCGGTTTGGGGGCGGGCTCAGGCTTGGGCACCGGCTTCGGCACGGGCTTGGGTTTTGGAATCGGCTTTTTCGGCGCCGGCTTGGCGGCCAACTCATCCACCACGGGCGGCGGTGGCTCGACCACAGGCGGCGGCGGTGGTGGCGGCACAGGCGGTGGCGGTTCGACCACCGGCGGCGCCGGCTGGGAAAATTCGATGGTCATCGGCGGAATTTCCGGCGGCACGATCGGCAGCACCGGTGTCGGCTTCTGCGCCACCCAGTAGATCACCGCAGCGTGCAGGGCCAGCACCAGCAAACCCAGCAGAATGCCTTCGCGACGGCTGGAGAAACGCTTGGGGGTTTGCTGCGTGCGCAGTTGCCCCAGCGGCGCGCGATGCGGCCGGCCAAGGTCGACCAACTCACCACCCGGTGCCTGGCGCCATTGCGCCTCGTGTGCACTGGCGGCGGTCTGGACATTGCCCATGGATTCACTCCCTACGGTTTTCAAACAAAAAACCGACGGGCCTGCGTTGGAAGGCCGTCGAGGACTGAATCATCGGGGCCAGACGCTTATCTCTTAAAGTAATCTTTAAAGTTATACATAGACCGAAACTGCATAACCGAACCGGACTGAAACGCCAAACCCTCGCCGTTCGTGGCCTGGCGCCGAGGTGCGTTTTTTCAATGCTTTACAGGCATACAAAATATTCAGCAAAGGCATGACTCAACACGGGCTGTTTGCACATAAATCGAACAACTCGCTCTGTAGACACTGCCCCGCCGCCCCCAGGCCGCTGCGCGCATACAACGCCAGGCGCACGCCCTGCACCGCCGGCAGGCCGCTGTCCTCACCCAGGATCTGGTGCCCGGCCTGCACCACCCGTACCGGCAGCAAGCTGATGCCCAAGCCCGCCGCCACCGCCGCACACACACCTGCCAGGCTGGCGCTGGAATAGCCGATGCGCCAGCGCCAGCCGCCGACTTCCAGGTGTTGCAGCATCTCGTTGCGGTACAGCCCGCCCACCGGGAACGCCACCAGCGGCAGCGGCTCGCGGTCCAGGCACGGCATGCTGCGGCTGTCGACCCAGCACAATGGCTCCGGCCACGAGGCCAGGCAGTCATCGCTGTCGCCCATTTGCTTGACCAGCAGCACGTCAAACTCACCACTGCGGTATTGGCGCTGCAACTCGGGGCCAAGGCCACTGGTGACTTCCAGGCGCACCCGTGGATACGCCCCGACAAACGCCGAGAGCAGCGGCAGCAGGCGCTCGGAGGCGAAATCCTCCGGCACGCCCAGGCGCAGCACGCCGTCGCTTTGCTGGTTGATCAGCACGTCGGCGGCCTCTTCATGCAGCGCCAGGATGCGCCGCGCATAGGCCAGCAAGCGCTCACCCTCGGTGGTGGCGACCACGCGGCGCTGATCGCGGTCGAGCAACTGGCAACCGGCGAAGTCCTCCAGGCGGCGGATCTGCTGGCTTACGGTGGATTGGGTCAGGTGCAGGCGCTCGGCGGCGCGGGTGAAGTTGCCGCAGTCCACTACGGCAACAAAGCTGCGTAACAACACGGGATCGAACATGGCGCTCACCATTCAACTTGCCACTGATTGGCATGGTTATATTTAATTTCAGAATACCTGCGGCGCTGCCCATACTCACGCCTCATTTACCTGCCGCAAGGGCGCCGCATGACCCTCAATAAATCCTTCGCCGGCTGGGGCCTGCTGATCGTGTTGGGCCTCAACCTGCGGCCGATCCTCAGTTCCATCAGCCCGTTGCTCGGCGAAATCCGCCTGGCCACCGGCCTGAGTTTCCAGAGCAGCGCCCTGCTCACCAGCCTGCCGGTGATTTGCATGGGCCTGGTCGCACTGGTCGGCGTGCGCGTCGAGGCGCAACTGGGCGAGCGGCGCGGCATCGCGTTGGGCCTGATGATGATTCTGCTGGCGTGCCTGGTGCGCTGGCTGATGGGCCAGGGCGCGGCGCTGCTGGTGACGGCGTTGGTGGGGGGTGCGGGCGTGGCGCTGATCCAGGCGTTGGTGCCGGCGATGATCAAGCGCGAATTCCAGCACCGCGTGCCAGTGGCGATGGGCGTGTATTCGGCCTCGTTGATGGCCGGCGGCGGTTTGGCGGCGCTGCTCAGCCCGCTGGTGGCCACGCAGTTCGGCGCTTGGCAGGCGGGGCTCGGCGTGTGGCTGCTGCCCGCGCTGGCGGCGTTGTTGCTGTGGGCCTGTTTGCCCCTGGGCGCGGCGAAAAGCGCCAGGCACATACCGGCGTTCAAGGGCCTGCGCAACCGCCGCGCCTGGCTGCTGGCGTTGTATTTCGGCTTGGTCAATTGCGGCTACATGAGCCTGGTGGCGTGGTTGCCGGCGTTCTATCAGCAACTGGGTTGGGGCGTGCTGCCCAGCGGTTCGTTGCTGGCGTTCATGACCATCTTCCAGGTGCTCGCCGCGCTGTTGATGCCGGTGCTGGCGCAACGCGGCATCGACCGGCGGCCGTTGCTCGGCATCAGCCTGCTGGCGCAGACCATCGGCTACCTGGGGCTGATCATGGCCCCGCTGCAATTTCCCCATGTGTGGGTGGCGCTGTGCGGCTTCGGCCTGGGCGCGTGTTTTGCCCTGAGCCTGCTGCTGACCCTCGACCATCACCGCGACCCGCGCCAAGCCGGGCAACTGGCGGCCTTCGTGCAGGGCGTGGGCTTCCTGATCAACGCGGTGTCGCCGTGGATGACCGGCTGGCTGCGCGAACTCAGCGGCAATTTTGTCAGCGCCTGGGTGGTGCTGACCGTCACCGCCGTGGCAATGCTGGTGGTGACGCGAGTGTTCAGCCCGGCCACCTACCGCACGGCAGCCGCTCTATAGATATGCATTTAAGATCTAGATAAAACAAACATGCTTCATTGACGGAATAAGCGAGCCCCTTAAAATCCCGGTTTCCCCTCTTGGACGCCGGGCGCCCCATGGATCTTCGCCAACTGCGCTACTTCATCGCGCTCAACGAGCACCGCAGTTTCGTGCGTGCCGCCGACGCCATGGGCATCACGCAACCGGCGTTCAGCCGCAGCATCCAGGGCCTGGAGCAGGAGTTCGGCTGCGTGCTGGTGGACCGCGCCCACAAGGAGCTGCGCCCCACCCCCGAAGGCCAGGTGGTGCTGCAACATGCCCTGAGCCTGGTGCAAGGCGCGGCGTTGCTCAGCCACGAAGTCACGCGCATGACCAAGCTCGACGCCGGTGAAGTACGTTTTGGCAGTGATGGGGCGGCGGCGGTCAATCTGGTGCCCCAGGCCCTCGCGCGGTTTATCACCACCTACCCCAAGGTGCGCAGCGCGTTGCAGGTGGATAACTGGGAAAAACTCGGGCGTAGCCTGAGCCGCGAAGAGATCGAGTTTTTTATCGCCGATGTGCGCCACTTCGAGGCCGACCCGAACTTCCAGACCCGGGCCCTGACACCCCGGCGCAGTGTGTTTTTCTGCCGCGCCGGGCACCCGTTGCTGGCCAAGGACAGCCTGTCCACCAACGACCTGTTCGGCTACCCGCTGGCCACGCCGCTGATCGCGCCGGGCATTCGCAAACTGCTGGCCAACCTCAGCGGGCGTATCGACTTTGTGCCCGCCATCGAGCTTGAGCAGTTCTCGACACTGGCGAGCATCGTGCGCCAGTCCGATGCGATTGGCCTGGGCGCCGAAGAAGCCTTCGTCGAAGCGTTCGCCAGCGGCGCGTTGCAGGTGCTGCACTGGCGCAACCTGCCCCACGCCCTCGACAGCCTGAGCAACCGCTGCGGCGTGATCAGCCGCGCTGGGGTGCGCTTGTCGCCTGCGGCGAAGGCGTTGATCGAGACGCTGCAGGCGGTGGAAAGCCAAGCCGATTGGCCCGCGCAAACGTCCCGAAATCATTGAAGCGTACGCCCATCTGCGCCATGACCTGATGCGCGACCCTGGCGGTCAGTTGGCGGATGTAAAACGGCTCCTTGACCACAAAATGGTGGATGCCGTGGGTGCTGCCGAAGTTGAAGCAGAACGCCTGCAGCGGCCACAGCCACCACGGGTTCAGCACCTGGGTCTGCTGGATCACGTTGCCCGGCTCCACATCGCCGTAGTAGTGCATGTTGGAGCTGACAAAGTGCAGGCAAAAGGTGCGCAGCACGTTGGGGCCGATGATCACCACGGCGGCGATGTCGATCACGTGCATCATCTGCAAGGTGCCGGCCGACCACTCGATGGGCGCCCCCA
The DNA here is from genome assembly GCF_059803535.1 of Pseudomonas sp. RP-B7. Taxonomy (NCBI): domain Bacteria; kingdom Pseudomonadati; phylum Pseudomonadota; class Gammaproteobacteria; order Pseudomonadales; family Pseudomonadaceae; genus Pseudomonas; species Pseudomonas sp. RP-B7. Next base: position 96,721 of record NZ_JAPFHC010000015.1, on the reverse strand, counting down.
GCAGGCTGGCGATGCCATTGGCCGCGTGAAAGCCGAGGAACACATACCACGCGCCCCAATGCAGCAGCGCCAGCGGTGCGTAGACCAGCAGCGCGCGCTTGAGGATGCTGAGTTTGTGCTTCCAGGTTTTGGCCCGCAGCATTCGGATAAACGCCGACATGACGTTGTCACCGACCATCAACAGCCGCGCCAGCCCCCAGGGTTCACCGTTGGTGATGGCGCGCTCCTCCATGTCGGCCTCGGTGCCGGAGACCTTGTGGTGGTTCAGATGCAGATGACGGCGGACCCACGGGTTGATCGTGCTCGGCCGCGCCAGCCAGACCAGGCCCATCATCAGGTTGTGGGGGATGCGCTGCTTGCGAAAGTACATGCTGTGGATCAGGTCGTGTTCCAGCTCGTGGGTCAGCGAGGCGAGGAACGCATTGATCAGCAGGCACGCCCACCAAGCCACGTGACCGCTGATGTAGAGCGCCGCCGAGCCGAGCATGCCGAGCAACGCAAAGGCCAGGATGCCGGCGCCCAGGGCGTCCTGATGCAGCAGCCAGGGGTGCTGCTGGCGCAGGCGCACGCCTTCGGCCAGCACTACGTCACGGATATGCGCCGCACGCTGTTGTGCGTTCATCTGTTGGGGACTTGCAGAAGTACCGTCCATGCTTCCATCCTCTGGTTATCGATGGATGCATCCTGGCCCATGCGGTCCCCCAGGGCATCAGCTCCACACGCCAACCTGTTGACCGCAAGCGCCAATCACCATGCCCGAAGCCACTTCCCTCGCCAGCTGGACCCGCGCCCTGCGCAAGCAACTCGACGCCCTCGGCCTCGACAGCGCCGCGCTGTGCATCGCGGCCGGGATCGACCCGCAGCTCATGGACGATCCCAATGCGCGCTACCCGCTGTCGGCCACCACACGCCTGTGGGCGCTGGCGGTGCAGGCCAGCGGCGACCCGGCGATCGGTTTGCGGGTGTCGCGGTTTGTCAGCCCCACCACCTTTCACGCGTTGGGCTATGCGCTGGTGGCCAGCGGCAGCCTGCGCGAGGTGTTCGAGCGCATCGTGCGGTATCACCAGGTGGTCAGCGATGCCCTGACCCTGGAGCTGAGCGGGGATGGCGAACGCTACCGTTTTCGCCTGCTGCAACCGCAGGGCAGCCCGGCGCCGGCGTTCGAAGCCATCGATGCGTTTGCGGCGATCTATGTGCGCACCTGCCGCAATCGCCTGGGGCGTGACTATGCACCGCTCGCCGTGTACTTGCGGCGCCCGCAGCCGGCTGACCCCACGCCGTGGCACACGGTGTTTCGCGCGCCGGTGTTTTTTGCCGCCGAGGAAGACCGCCTGGAATTCGCCGCCCAGGACTTCGACAGCCACCTCGACGACGCCAACCCCGAGCTGGCCGAACACAATGAAACCGTGCTCAAGCGCACCCTCGCGCAACTGCAACCGCTGACCTGGGAGCGCAGGGTGCGCCGGGTGATCGAAGCGCAACTGCCCGACGGCGAGCCGAGCGCGGAGCGGGTTGCCCAGGCGTTGCACTTGAGCCTGCGCAGTTTGCAGCGGCATCTGGCGGATGAAGGCTGTCGGTTTGATGCGCTGCTCAACGAGTGCCGGGAGAATCTGGCGTTGCTGCACTTGCGGGACCCGCAATGCTCATTGGCGGAGATCAGTCATTTGCTCGGGTTTGCCGATACCAGCAGTTTCAGCCGCGCGTTCAAGCGCTGGACGGGGGTGACGCCGGGGCAGTTCCGGGATGGGTTGCGGTAGCGGGACTTATGGGGGGGTTGAGGGCCTCATCGCGGGCAAGCCCGCTCCCACATTTGATTGCATTCCAAGGTTGGAACCCGGTCAGCTGTGGGAGCGGGCTTGCCCGCGATGGCGCCAGTACCGTCAACGCCCACGATCACGCCGTAACACGTTGCGCACCCGCGCCACCAACGCCTTGGCCGCGAACGGCTTGAGCAAGTAGTCATCCTCATGCAGTTCCAACCCGCGCAGGCGGTCTTCAATTCCACCGGGCGTGGTCAGGAACAACAGCGGCGTGTCGCCCTTCTGGCGAATCGACTGCTGCAACTTCCAGGCATTCAGCCCCGGCAGCATCACATCCAGGATCACCAGATCGTACTCGCTGCTTTCCACAAAGCGCTGGGCCGCCATGCCGTTGGCCGCGACTTCCACGCTGTAGCCCGCCTCGTTCAGGCCCTGGGCCATCTGCTGTGCCTCATCGGATTCATGTTCCACTAACAGCACGCGCATAACACACCTCGATTGATCAGGCCTGCAGGCTAACACCCTCAGGTGTGAGCCGCCTCCCGCAGGCGCTCGGCGTCGAGGATTTCGATTGCGCCGTAGCCCAGGCGCACGATGCCCCGGGCCTGCAGGTCCTTGAGCAGGGCGTTGGTGGTCTGGCGTGACAGGCTGAGCATCGCGGCGAGGTCTTCCTGGGGCAGTTGCACGCTGCGCCGTGAGGGCTCGATGTCGCCGTAGCCCGCGACCATCATCAGCAAACGATGGGCCAGGCGCACCGAGGCGGGCATCAGGCTCAGGTGTTCCAGGCCGATAAAACTCAGGCGCAGTTTCTGGCTCATCAGCAAGGCCAGGTCGCGCCAATACCGAGGGTTTTGCTCAAGAATGCCGAGCAGCGCCTGCTGCGGCACCTGCAACAGCGTGCACGGCCCGACGGCGCTGGCGTCGTGGGTACGCGGCAGGCCGTCGAACAGGCAGATTTCGCCGAACCAGAACGGCGACTCCACCAGGCTCAATACCGCCTCCTTGCCGTGTTCGTTCACCGCGCTGATGCGCAGGCTGCCGTCCAGCACCGCATACAGGCCGCAGGGCGGATCACCGCGCTTGAACAGGCATTGCCCAGCTACCAGCGAGCGCAATCGGGCGTGAGCCAGCAAGCTATGCTGAAACGCTGTAGGCAGGTGGCTGAACCAGTGACCGGCGGCGAGCCGCGCGTGCCATTGAGCTGCGTCCATGGGAACTCCAGAGATTGTCGCCCAGCTGACAGTCAGGCAACGACTGACAGAGCATGATCAAACATCCTACAGGAGGAACAAGAATGAAAAGCCTCGTCGAGCATCTTAGCCAATACGCCGCCTACCACCGCGACCCACGCAATATCGCCAGCCACTTTATCGGCATCCCGTTGATTGTCGTCGCAGTGGCCGTGCTGCTGTCACGCCCGGAATGGGCGGTGGCTGGGCTGTGGATTTCACCGGCGGTTCTTCTCGCGTTGTTCAGCGCAGTGTTTTACCTGCGCCTGGAACTGGCGCTGGGTGCACTGATGACGGTGCTGATGGGCTTGTCGGTGTGGGCCGGGCATGTGCTGGCGGCGCAGAGCACAGCGGTGTGGCTCGGCAGCGGCATCGGGATGTTTGTGGTGGGCTGGGTGATCCAGTTTGTCGGGCACTACTACGAAGGCAAAAAGCCCGCGTTTGTGGATGATGTGTCGGGGTTGATCGTCGGGCCGTTGTTTGTGGTGGCCGAGTTGGCGTTTCTGCTGGGGCTGCGCCATGACCTCAAGCAGCAGATCGAAGCACGGTCGGGCCCTGTGACGCGCCGCGATCTTGAGCCGAGAAAGGTCTAGATGTGGGAGCGGGCTTGCTCGCGAAGGCGGTGTATCAGTACCAACTGCATTGACTGACACACTGCATTCGCGAGCAAGCCCGCTCCCACAGTCTGGTCCCATTCCAGATTGGGCCGGCGGCGGGTTCTTAGGCTTTTTGCCAGACCTTGGGCTTGAAGAACAGGGTCTCGCCACGGGCCAGACCCGTGAGGCTGTCGTGGTCTTTAACCACTTCAGCTTCGATCAGTTCGCTCTGGCCTTCCACTTTCAACGTTACCCGCGTGGTCGCGCCCAGGGGGCGGATGTCGCGCACTTCGGCGGCGTGGTGGTCTTCCAGTTCATGACGCGACAGCGACACTTCATGCGGGCGGAACAACACATGATTGTCTTCGCCCAGGTGCAGACGGTTCGAATCACCGAGGAAGTGATAGACGAAATCGCTGGCCGGGTTTTCGTAGACGTCGCCCGGTGAGCCGATCTGCTCGATCACGCCCTTGTTCATCACCACGATACGGTCGGCAACTTCCATGGCCTCTTCCTGGTCGTGGGTCACGAACACCGAGGTCAGGTTGATGTCTTCGTGCAGGCGCGCCAGCCAACGGCGCAGTTCCTTGCGCACCTTGGCGTCGAGGGCGCCGAAGGGTTCGTCGAGCAGCAGCACTTTGGGCTCCACCGCCAGGGCGCGGGCCAGGGCGATACGCTGGCGCTGGCCACCGGAGAGTTGTTCCGGGTAACGATCCGACAACCAATCCAGCTGCACCATGTTCAGCAGTTCGTGGACCTTGCTGGCGATCTGGCTTTCGTTCGGGCGCTGGTTTTTCGGTTTCATGCGCAGGCCGAACGCCACGTTGTCGAACACGGTCATGTGCCGGAACAACGCGTAATGCTGGAACACGAAGCCGACGTTGCGATCACGCACGTCGTGGCCGGAGACGTCTTCACCGTGGAACACGATGCTGCCGTCATCCGGGGTTTCCAGGCCGGCGATGATGCGCAGCAAGGTAGTCTTGCCGCAGCCGGAGGGCCCGAGCAACGCCACCAGCTCGCCACTCTGGATGTCCAGATTGATGCTGTTCAGGGCCTTGAAGGCATTGAAGTTCTTGCTGACATTACGCACTTCGATCGACATGACTTATTCCTCACCGGCACTTTTGCGCAGGCGGTTGATACGGTTCTCGCTCCACTGCTTGAGCAGCAGGATAAAGAGCGCCAGGATCAGCAGCAGGCTGGCCACCGCAAACGCGGCAACGTGGTTGTATTCGTTATAGAGAATCTCGACGTGCAGCGGCAGGGTGTTGGTGACGCCGCGGATGTGGCCGGACACCACCGACACCGCGCCGAACTCGCCCATGGCCCGCGCGGTGCACAGCACCACGCCGTAGATCAGGCCCCATTTGATGTTCGGCACGGTAACGTGCCAGAACATCTGCCAGCCGTTCGCACCGAGCAGCCGCGCGGCTTCTTCTTCCTGGGTGCCCTGCTCTTGCATCAGCGGGATCAGTTCACGGGCCACGAACGGCACGGTGACGAAGATGGTCGCGAGCACAATGCCGGGCAAGGCGAACACGATCTGGATGTCATGCTCCTGCAACCACGGGCCAAAGAAGCCCTGGGCGCCGAACATCAGCACGTAGACCAGGCCCGCAATGACCGGCGACACCGAGAAAGGCAGGTCGATCAGCGTGACCAGGATGCTCTTGCCACGGAACGAGTACTTGCTCACGCACCACGCGGCGCTGACGCCAAACACCAGGTTGAGCGGCACCGAGATCAATACGGCGATCACGGTGAGTTTCAACGCCGACAGCGCGTCGGGTTCAAGGATCGCGGTGAAGAACGACCCCAGGCCGTTCTTCAGGCCCTGGGTCACCACGATCAACAGCGGCAACAGCAGGAACAGCACAAACACCAGCCAGCCGAGGCCGATCAGGATACGTCGTGACGTCGCGCTGCCACGGCGGGCGGCGTTGGCCGAAGACGCGGCGGAAATAGACGATTGGGACATGTTCCGCGCCTCCTTATGGACGTTCGATGCGCCGCTGCAACAAGTTGATCAGCAGCAGCAAGACAAAGGAAACCACCAGCATCAACACCCCGATGGAGGTGGCGCCGCGGTAGTCGTATTGGTCGAGCTTGACCATGATCAGCAGCGGCAGGATCTCGGTTTTCATCGGCATGTTGCCGGCGATGAAGATCACCGAGCCGTACTCACCGACGCCACGGGCAAACGCCAGGGCAAAGCCGGTCAGCCAGGCGGGCAGCAATGCCGGCACCAGGATGTAGCGGAACACCTGCAACGGCTTGGCGCCCAGGCAGGCGGCGGCTTCTTCGACTTCGCGGGGGATGTCGGCCAGTACCGGCTGCACCGTGCGCACCACGAACGGCAGCGTGACGAACGTCAGCGCCAGGGTGATGCCAAGGGGGGTGTAGGCGATCTTGAAGCCCAAGTCAGCGGCGAACTGGCCGACGAAGCCGTTCGGCGTGTACAGCGCGGTCAGCGCGATACCGGCGACAGCTGTGGGCAAGGCGAACGGCAGGTCGATCATCGCGTCGATGATCTTGCGGCCGGGGAAGGTGTAGCGCACCAGCACCCAGGCCAGCAGGGTGCCGATCACGCCGTTGATCAGCGCGGCGTACAACGCGGTGCTGAAGCTCAATTGCAACGCCGCCAACACGCGCGGTGCGGAGATGATGTTCCAGAACTGATCCCAGGTGAGTTGGGCGGCGTGTACAAACATCGCCGCCAGGGGGATGAGTACGATCAGGCTGAGGTACACCACGGTGTAGCCCAGCGTCAGCCCGAAGCCGGGTATGACGGGGGAGATACGACGCGACATAAGAGTCCTTGGTTAGCGGGGAAGATACCACTGTAGGAACAAGCCTTCTGTGGGGCTGGCTTTTCGGTGGAAGCTGGGCTTGCCCGCGATGCAGGCACCTCGGTGTGTCAGTCACACCTTGGTGATGCTATCGCAGGCAAGCCAGCTCCCACACAAGCCAGATCTCACAGAAAAACGGGTTACTACAGGTAGTGTTGCTTACTGCGCCGTGTAGATCTGGTCGAACACGCCACCGTCGTTAAAGAACTTCGGCTGGGCAGTTTTCCAGCCGCCGAAGTCTTTGTCGATAGTCACCAGGTCCAGTTTCGGGAACTGTTGGGCGTATTTGGCGGCGACTTTGGCATCGCGTGGGCGGTAGAAGTTTTTCGCCGCAATCTCCTGGCCAGCCGGGCTGTACAGGTGTTTCAGGTATTCGGTGGCGATCTCGGTGTTACCCTTTTTCTCGGCGTTCTTGTCGACCACGGCAACCGGTGGTTCGGCAAGGATCGACAGGGATGGTACGACGATGTCGAACTTGTCGGCGCCGCCGTCTTCCTTGAGTGCCAGGAAGGCTTCGTTTTCCCAGGCCAGCAACACGTCACCCTGACCGTTGTTGACAAAGGTGATGGTCGAACCGCGAGCGCCGGTGTCCAGCACAGGCACGTGTTTGAACAGCTCTTTCACGTATTCCTGGGCCTTGGCTTCGCTACCGCCGGTTTTAAGGCCATAGGCCCAGGCGGCGAGGAAGTTCCAGCGGGCGCCGCCGGAGGTTTTCGGGTTCGGGGTGATCACCGACACGTCTTTTTTGATCAGGTCGCCCCAATCCTTGATGCCTTTGGGGTTGCCCTTGCGCACCAGGAACACGATGGTCGAGGTATACGGGGTGCTGGCGTCCGGCAGGCGGGTCTGCCAGTTTTCCGGGAGGGTCTTGCCTAGCTTGGCGATTTCGTCGATGTCACCGGCCAGGGCCAGGGTCACGACGTCGGCACGCAGGCCGTCAATCACGGCGCGGCCTTGCTTGCCCGAACCGCCGTGGGATTGCTGGATCTTCACATTGTCGCCAGGGTGAGCCTGCTTCCAGTAGCTGGTGAACTCAGCGTTGTAGTCCTGGTACAGCTCACGGGTCGGGTCGTACGAGACGTTGAGCAACTCGTAGTCCTTGGCAACGGCGGAACCGGCAAACACGGCGCTGGCCAGGGCGGCCAGGGCATAACGGCGAATCGACGACATAGAAGCTCCTGAAAATTCTGGGTGTTGGCTTTTTCTTATAAGTGCGGGTCTAGCATGCGAATCGCCGTTGCTGCTCAGCTCGGTTTGTTACCCGGGTTCTGCAGGCGGAATTTTTCTTTGCGTTCGATCTGTACCACTTGCGCGTTGTGCACAGTGATTTCCACCGCGCCGAACCGCAGATCGCGCAACGCGCTCTGGATCTCACGCAAAATGGCTGCTTCGTCCTGGCCGTCGACGCTACGTAGAGATGCGCTCATGGTCTCGCTCCTGAAATGAATAGTGCCTCGCAGTGGCGGCACTGCTTGCGGCGTGAGAGCGATAGTAGATAAGCGCAGATATTCTTAAAAATACTATTTAAGAATGTTTATATAACCAGAAAGAATTTTCTGCTGGGACGTGGGGTTGCGCGGGACTTTCAGGCGTCGACACTGGAATCAAGCCTTGTATAGAGCCCAATGTGGGAGCGGGCTTGCCCGCGAATGCGGTCTGTCAGTGACAGATGTGTTGTCTGATCCACCGCTTTCGCGGGCAAGCCCGCTCCCACACAAGCCCGCGCCCCCAGTTTGACTGTATTTCAAGTCTGGATCGGGGGGGCGCGTGACCAATCGATTTGGTCAGCCGGCACCGGCCGGCCAAACCAATAGCCCTGCCCCATATCGCAATCCTCGGCCAACAGAAACCGCGCCTGCTCCACCTGTTCGATCCCCTCGGCATGCACTTGCATGCCCATGCTTTTCGCCAAGGCAATCACCACGCGCACGATGGCGGCATCATCCTCATCCCATGGCAACCCAGCGACAAACCCCTGGTCGATCTTGAGCTTCTGCACCGGCAGGCGCTTGAGGCGCAGCAGTGAGGAATAGCCGGTGCCAAAATCGTCGATGGCCAGGCGCAAACCCAGTTCGCGCAGGCGGTGCAGTTGCTCCAGGGCCACTTCGGGGTCTTCCATCACTGCGCTTTCGGTGACTTCCAGCTCCAGATACGCCGGGTCCAGGCCAGTTTCGTGCAGCACTTGGGCGACCTGGTCGTACAGCTCGCGCCGGGCGAACAGGCGGCTGGAAACGTTGACCGCGATAAAGCTCAATGGCACGCCGTCCGCCAGCCATTGGCACATCTGGCGGCACGCCTGGTCCAGCACCCAGGCGTCGATGTCGGCGATCAGCCCGGTGCGTTCGGCGATGGGGATGAAATCCCCCGGGGGCACCAGGCCGCGTTCGGGGTGTTCCCAGCGCACCAGCGCTTCGACGCCCACCAGGCGGCTGTCTTGCAGGTTGTGCACGGGCTGGTAGTAGACGCGCAACTCGTGCTGGTCGAGGGCGCGGCGCAACTCGCTGGCGATTTCCACGCGGTTTTGCGCGTGGGCGGTGAGCTCTTCGGTGTACAACGCGTAGCTTTCGCGCCCGGCGCTCTTGGCCTTGAACAGCGCGGAGTCGGCGTTGCGCAGTAGTTGTTCGGCGCTCAGGGCGTCGCTGGGGAACACGCTGATGCCAATGCTGGCGCTGATGAACAACTGGTGGCCGTCGAAGATGAACGGTTGTTTCATCGCATCCAGCATGCGTTGCGCCACGCCGGCGGCTTGCGCGACCTGTGGACAACTTTCCGCCAGCACCGCAAATTCGTCGCCGCCCAGGCGCGCCAGGGTCACACCGGGGCCGAACAGTGCCTTGAGCCGTTCGCCCACCTGTTTCAGCAGTTGATCGCCGACGGCGTGGCCAAGGCTGTCGTTGATGATCTTGAAGTGGTCCAGGTCCAGCAGCAGCAAGGCACAGCCACGCTTGTGCACTTGCGCCGAAGCGAGCGCCTGCTCGGCGCGGTCGGTGAACAGCAGGCGGTTGGGCAGGTCGGTGAGAGGGTCGTGGTGCGCCAGGTGGGCCAGTTCGCGTTCGGAATGCTTGATGGCGCTGATGTCGGAAAATACCGCGACGTAGTGGCTGACATGGCCCTGATCGTCCTGCACGGCGCGGATGGTTTGCCACTGTGGATAAATCTCGCCGCTTTCGCGTCGGTTCCAGATTTCCCCGCTCCATTCGCCGGTGCGCCCCAGGGTATGGAACATCTGTTGGTAAAAACTCGACGAATGGCGCCCGGATTTGAACAGGCTCGGCTGCTGCCCCATCACATCTTCACGCCGGTAGCCGGTGATCTCCATGAAGGCCCGGTTCACGTGCACGATCAGGCCCTTGGCGTCGGTGACCAGCACACCTTCGCGGGTGCAATCGAACACGGCGGCGGCCTGGCGCAGGCGTTCGCGGTTTTCCTTGAGGGGTTGATCCTGCAGGCTGGTGCGGTCGAAGCGCCGGCAGATCAGGTAAATCGCCAAGGCGCTGAGGGCCACCCATACGTAGCCGCGCATCTGCATCCAATGGCTCAACTGGCTCGGTTCATCGAGAAAGTTGATCAATACCTGGCGACTGAGCTGGAGCCAGGCAATGGAAACCAGTAGGTATACCAGCCCTACGCGTAGGGCACCTCGGTATGAAAACAGCATATGCTCAGTAATCCTTACCAAAAAAACAGAATCGTCCTACAACCGATGCGGATTATAGAGTAAGAAACATCCAGTCACTCCTATCTGAAAGGGCGGCTGGTTTTCTCTGTGGGCTTAGTGATAATGCGTGAGCTGTTTTTTTCTTTATCTGAGGGCCATACAGCCTATGTGGTACAACGGTTTTCTTGACTTGTCAGCCTGGCAACTGGTGGCAGTCACTCTGTTGATGACCCACGTGACCATCGTTGGGGTCACCGTCTATCTACACCGTTATTCAGCCCATCGTTCCCTGGAACTCAATGGCGGCCTGAAACACTTCTTCCGCTTCTGGCTGTGGCTGACCACGGCGCAGAACACCCGCGAGTGGACGGCCATCCACCGCAAGCACCACGCCAAATGCGAAACCGTCGATGACCCGCACAGCCCGGTGATCAAGGGCTTGTCCACGGTATTGCGCAAAGGTGCCGAGCTGTACCGCGCCGAAGCGGAAAACCCCGAGACCCTGCGCATCTACGGCAAGAACTGCCCGGACGACTGGATCGAACGCAAACTTTACACCCCCTACCCGCTGCTGGGTGTGGCGATCATGGGCGTGATCGATCTGCTGCTGTTCGGCACCATCGGCATCACCATCTGGGCGATCCAGATGATGTGGATCCCGTTCTGGGCCGCCGGTGTGATCAACGGCCTGGGCCATGCCGTCGGCTATCGCAATTTCGAATGCCGTGATGCGGCGACCAACCTGGTGCCGTGGGGCATCATCGTCGGTGGCGAAGAGCTGCATAACAACCATCACACCTACCCCAACTCCGCCAAGCTATCGGTGAAGAAGTGGGAGTTCGACCTGGGCTGGGCCTGGATCAAAGTGTTCAGCTTCCTGCGCCTGGCCAAGGTGCAGCGCGTGGCACCGATTGCCCACCGGGTCGAAGGCAAGGGCCACCTGGACATGGACACCGCCATGGCGATCCTCAACAACCGCTTCCAGATCATGGCCCAGTACCGCAAGTTGGTGATCGGCCCGCTGGTCAAGCAAGAGCTGGAAAAGGTCGATCATTCGGTACGCCACCAGTTCCATCGCGCCAAGCGCTTGCTGTCGCGCGAGACCAGCCTGCTGGATGAGCGCCATCACGTGCGCATCCAGAGCATGCTGGAGCACAGCCACGCCCTGACCGTGATCTACGAGAAGCGCCTGGCGCTGCAACAGATCTGGCTCAAGACCAGCAGCAACGGCCACGATATGCTCGCCGCGATCAAGGAATGGGTACACGAGGCAGAGGCCAGCGGCATCCAGTCCCTGCGCGATTTTGCCCACCAGTTGAAGACCTATTCGCTGCGTCCTGCGGCAGCCTGACGGTGCAGTGGGAGGGCCTGCCCTCCCACGTATCGGCTTTTTGGCGTCATTTACCGGGCACCGGCAATCGGTGCTGTTGACGGAACTTCACTGCAATTCCCCTCTCTCAATGAACACTTCGCCATCATGGTGGCCCCTTGTAGTGACCGCTGCTTCATCCTGCGGCGCGCCCAGAGAGAGTTGTGCCGATGGTTCACGAAAAGCCCTATCTGCCCGATACCCCCACCACTGAACCGCCCCTTCCGACGGCGGCGGCAACCCTGCTGGCGCTGGTGCATGCCCAGGGTGAAGTCGAGCGGCTGAGCGAGCGCGAGCAGCTGTTGAGCTCGCTGCTGGTCAGCGTCAACGCCGTGCTGTGGGCCATCGATTGGGAAACGCGCCGCGTGCTGTACGTGAGCCCGGCCTATGAGCGCGTGTTCGGGCGACCCGCCGGATTGCTGCTGGCCGACCATCGGGAATGGCGCAACAGCATTCACCCCGAAGACCTCGACTACGCCGAACACAGCCTGGCCCGCGTGCTGGAACAAGGCACCGTGGAAGACCGCGAATACCGCATCATCACCGCGGACGGGCAGATCCGCTGGCTCAGCGACAAGTGCTACATCAACCAGCAGGTCGAGCCCGGTAAGCCGGTGATCGTGGTCGGCATGGCCGAAGACATCACCGAAAAGAAGCAGCTGGAACTGGAACTGCACCGCCTCGCCACCACCGACGTGCTGACCCAGAGCAGCAACCGCCGGCACTTCTTCGAATGCGCCAACCAGGCGTTCGACAGTGCCTGCGCCCAGGCCGCGCCGCTGGCGTTCCTGCTGCTGGACATCGATGACTTCAAGGACATCAACGACACCTACGGCCACCTGGAGGGCGATCAGGTACTGCGCCGCATCGCCGAGAGCGGTCGCGGGGTATTGCGCCGTGGCGACCTGTTCGGGCGCATTGGCGGCGAAGAATTCGCCGCCGTACTGCCCGGTTGCGCGCCAGAGATGGCGTTGCAGGTGGCCGAGCGCCTGGGCAGGGAGATTCAGGAGTTGAGTTTCAACTATGAAGGCCAGGCATTCAGCGTGACCGTCAGCCAGGGCTTGGCCAGCCTGGACGAACAGGACTCGACCCTGGACAGCCTGTTCGCCCGTGCGGATGCAGCGATGTATGAGGCCAAGCGCCAGGGCAAGAATCGCGTCGTCGCCAGCTAGACACAGATCCAACGGTGAAGCAGATCCAATCTGGGAGCGGGTTTGCCCGCGATGGCGGTGGGTCAGCTAAAAATTTGCTGACTGACACACCCTCATCGCGGGCAAGCCCGCTCCCACATTTGGATCTCACTGTTCTCTAGGCCTTGCGCACCCGCGTCAGCTCCGACAGGCCCATCTTGAGCAACCGCGCGGTCTTGCCATTGGCCAGTGCTTCCAGCCCTTCATGCTCGGTCAGGCGCGCCATCTGCGCCGCCAGGTTGACCACCAGCGCATCCCGCGCATACACCCCGCCTTCCAGCGAATAGATCGCCGCGATCAACTGGCGCAATTCATGGGGCAAGCGCCAACGCGCGCGCAGTGCCGAGCCATAGGCGGCGCCGAAGGTGTAGAGCGACTCGCCAATCGCCTCGTCGTCCAATGCCCCGCCTCCCTGGCGCCAGTCCTCCAGGCAGCGCAGCAGCGCCAGGTCACCGAGCCGATGCAGCAGGCCGGCGGCATAACAGCGCTCGTGATCGAGTTCCAAAAGGCGCGCCAGGCGTCGGGCGAAGTCGGCGGTGTCCTGGGAAAACTGCCAGTGCCGTTCGGCATACGCCACCAGCCCCGGGTCGCCCAGCACCACGTTGTGCTTGAGGGCCAGGCCGAGAATCAGGTTCATGCTTTGCCCCGCCGCCAGCTTGTGCAACGCCGCTGGCAAGGTCTGTACCGGCGTGCCGTGATGGCCAGCGCTGTTGGCGGCGGCGATCAGCACAGCGGTGATTTGCGGGTCCGTGCGCACCAGGTCTTCCAGGCGCTTGAGATCCAGGCCGTCGGGGCCAAGGCTCTTTTGCACTGCCGCTTTCACATCAACGCGCAGCGGCGCGCCATCGCAGGCGTCGCGACGACGCTCCAGGAACACCGGCAACGTCATGCCCGGCGCCAACGGCGGGATCTCGCAATACACGCTCTCGCCTTCATTGAGCAGCAGGTCCTGCAGGCGCTGGGTCAGGCTTTCCATGTTCAGGGGTTTGGTCAGGTACGCCGTGGGCGCCAGGGGCAGGGCTTCACGCACGCTGGCGGTGTCATTGCGACTGCTCAGCAGAATGAACGGCAGCGCCGGCGTACGGCGCTGCTGACGCACGTGGCGCAGCAGACTCAGGCCATCGACGCCCGGCAGCTCCCAATCGGCCAGGATCAGGTCGTAGGCCTTGTCCCGCAGCAGCGTAGCCGCTTGCAGACCATCGGCACACACGTCCAGCCGTGCGTCACAGCGCACGTTCAACAACACTTGCTTGAGCAGGTCCAGTGACCAGGGGTCTGCTTCAGCGATCAACACTCGGGGTACAGCGGGTAGATCAACAGCCGTCATCCTGCACGCTCCATCGGCAATGCTTGCACCTTAGTCAATGCGCACACGTACGTACAATGAACGTGGCTAAAAACCACCAACCCCATTCAAGGCATCGGCTTGAAAACCGGCTTTCGCCTCGGCCCCGTCTTGAGCGAATCATTCAGCGCCATGATGCGCCCCGTATCCCATTCAGCTTGCATCGCATGGTAGAGGCCAGGATCGATGCGTGACTGATGCAACCTGAGGGCTTCGGACATTGCTTCTGCAATACGCTCGATGACGAGCCCCGGTTTCTCCACACCACAATGCTTGCGACCGAACTCGATCAACTGCTGGCGATCCGGATAGGTCTTCACTTTGTTCAGCTTGATCGCCAGGGTGATCTGCGCACGGATCGGCGAGGGATTTAAGGTCTATCCGCTTGTCGACCACTTCCAGCGCCATGCCCAACGCTGAAATGCCCCTGAACACGGTATTCATCGCCACATTCTCCCCCGCCTCCAGATCAATGATCGTCTTGCGGTTGTAATGGACATTTCAACTGCCTTGCGTCAGCTAAATCTGCAGGCAAAAAAAACCCGCCGAAGCGGGTTTTTTCTGTCGATCAAGTCAGCGTCCGCTTACAGCTCGGAGAAGCACTCTTCGATGATCGCCAGGCCTTTGTCCAATTGCTCGTCCGGCGCGGTCAGCGGGACCAGTACGCGCAATACGTTGCCGTAGGTACCGCAGCTCAGCAGGATCAGGCCCTTGTCACGCGCCTTGGCCACCACGGCAGCCACGGCCGCAGCGTTTGGCTTGTGGGTGTCGCCGTTGTCGAACAGCTCGACCGCGATCATCGCGCCCAGGGCACGTACGTCGCCGATCACCGGGTACTTGGCCTGGATGGCTTTCAGGCCAGTGACCAGACGCTCGCCAACGGCCTTGCTGCGGTCCAGCAGGTGCTCTTCTTCGAACACTTCCATGACCGCCAGCGCAGCGGCGCAAGCGATCGGGCTGCCGGCATAGGTGCCGCCCAGGCCGCCTGGGGCGATGGCGTCCATGTATTCAGCCTTGCCGCACACACCGGCCAGGGGGAAGCCACCGGCGATGGATTTGGCGAAGGTGGTCAGGTCGGCAGCAACGCCCATCTGTTCCATGGCGAAGAACGTGCCGGTACGGCCGGCACCGGTTTGCACTTCGTCGGCGATCAGCAGGATGCCGTGCTTGTCGCACAGTTCGCGCAGGCGCTTCATGAAGGATTTTGGCGCGACGTAGAAACCGCCTTCGCCCTGCACCGGCTCGATGATGATGGCCGCGATGTCACGCGGCTCGGCATCGTTCTTGAAGATGCGTTCGATGCTGGCGATGGAATCGTCGTCGCTCACACCGTGCAGTTCGTTCGGGTACAGCGCGCGGAACACGCCGCCTGGCATCAGGCCCATGCCGGCCGAGTACGGCACGACTTTACCCGTCAGGCCCAGGGTCATCATGGTACGGCCGTGGTAGGCGCCGGTGAAGGCGATCACGCCAGCACGGCCAGTGGCGGCACGGGCGATCTTGACAGCGTTTTCAACGGCTTCGGAACCGGTGGTGACCAGCAGGGTTTTCTTGGCGAAATCACCTGGCACCTTGGCGTTCACTTTCTCGCACACTTCCACGTAAGGCTCGTAGGCCAGTACCTGGAAGCAGGTGTGAGTCAGCTTGTTCAGTTGCTCGGTCACGGCAGCGATGATTTTCGGGTGCACGTGGCCGGTGTTCAGCACGGCGATACCGCCGGCGAAATCGATGAACTCGCGACCTTCAACGTCGGTCACGGTGGCATTCTTCGCGGAGTCGGCGAAGATCGGGTGAATCTGGCCAACACCGCGCGGTACAGCGGCTTCGCGGCGTTTCATCAGGGATGCGTTGGTCTTGCTCATAAAGTCCTCATTCGCCACTCATCGGGTGGCGGGGTCCAAGGAATACGTGACGGGGAGGCAACTGCGGCAGCATGCGATGATCGACTGCCACAGCGTTCCCGGCCACTACGAATAACGTCTTGAAACACGCAAAGGGTCAGCGCTCTCGTGCCCTTTGCGTTTGCAGCAATGCCTTGCCGGGCGGGTCAGATGCCCAGGCAGAGGTATTTGATTTCCAGGTAGTCCTCGATCCCGTACTTGGAACCTTCACGGCCCAGGCCGGAGGCCTTGATGCCGCCGAACGGCGCCACTTCGTTGGAGATCAACCCGGTGTTGACGCCAACCATGCCGTATTCCAGGGCTTCGGCCACGCGGAACACACGGCCCAGGTCGCGGGCGTAGAAGTACGAGGCCAGGCCGAATTCGGTGTCGTTGGACATCGCGATCACTTCGGCTTCGTCTTTGAAACGGAACAGCGGCGCCAGCGGGCCGAAGGTTTCTTCCTTCGCCACAGCGGCATTTTTCGGCACGTTGGTGAGGATGGTCGGCTCGAAGAAATTGCCTTCCATGACCTTGCCGCCCGCCAGCAACGTAGCGCCTTTGCTCAGGGCATCGGCGATGTGTTCCTGCACCTTGGCCACAGCCTTTTCGTCGATCAGCGGGCCGGTGGTGGTGCCGTCTTCCAGACCGTTGCCGATCTTCAACTTGGCTACCGCCACTTTGAGTTTTTCGGCGAACGCGTCGTACACCGAATCCTGAATGTACAGGCGGTTGGCGCAGACGCAGGTCTGGCCGTTGTTGCGGTACTTGGAGATGATCGCGCCTTCGACGGCCTTATCCAGGTCGGCGTCGTCAAACACGATGAACGGCGCGTTGCCGCCCAGTTCCAGGGAGACTTTCTTGATGTCCTTGGCGCATTCGGCCATCAGCTGGCGACCGATTTCGGTCGAGCCGGTGAAGGACAATTTACGCACGATCGGGTTGCCGGTCAGCTCGCCGCCGATGTCGCCAGCGCTACCGGTGACCACGCTCAGCACGCCTTTCGGAATACCGGCACGGTGTGCCAGTTCAACCAGGGCCAGGGCCGAGAACGGGGTTTGCGAAGCGGGCTTGATGACCATGGTGCAACCGGCGGCCAGGGCCGGGCCGGCTTTGCGGGTGATCATCGCAGCCGGGAAGTTCCACGGGGTGATGGCAGCGGTCACGCCGATCGGCTGCTTGATCACGATCAGACGCTTGTCGGGCTGGTGGCCGGGAATCACGTCGCCGTAGATGCGCTTGGCTTCTTCAGCGAACCACTCGATAAAGGACGCGGCGTAGACGATTTCGCCCTTGGCTTCGGCCAGCGGCTTGCCTTGTTCGAGGGTCATCAGGCGCGCGAGGTCGTCCTGGTTTTCGATCAGCAGTTCGAACCAACGACGCAGCTTGTTCGCGCGCTCCTTGGCGGTCAGCGCACGCCAGGCCGGCAAGGCGTTGTCGGCGGCTTCGATGGCGCGACGGGTTTCCGCGGCGCCCATCTTTGGCACGGTGCCGAGAATCTCGCCCGTGGCAGGGTTGTTGACCTTGATGGTCTGACCGTTGTCCGCATCGACCCAAGCGCCATCGATAAAGGCTTGCTGGCGGAACAACTGGGCATCTTTAAGCTGCATGTCGGGTTTCCTTAACAGCACCGCGCGCACGCGGAGCGAATTAGAGTTGTTGAAAGGCGCCTTGTGGGCTGCCGTCAGGGAAATCAGCCCCAGCGCGCGGACTCAGGTGAAGCGCACGCGGGAGACAGAGCGTTTGAAATCTCAAACGAATCCTAGGATCAATGGGGGTACAGGGCAATAGTCTGTTCGAAAAAAAGAACGAAAACGGCGCTTTTGCCGAAACTTTCGGATCAGCGTGATTGGGCAGGGTTCCACCGCAATGATCGGCGGTGCCCGGCCCAGGGCGTCAGCGCGCGGATTTCCTACGTTCCAGCGGCCAAAAACCAGCATGGACGCCCAAGGGCGACATGGGTATGATGTCGCCCGCACAAGCATCCGTAGCTCAGCTGGATAGAGTACTGCCCTCCGAAGGCAGGGGTCGTGGGTTCGAATCCCGCCGGGTGCACCAGATACAGACAAAAAAGCCCCAGCTCCAACGACCTGGGGCTTTTTTGTGGGCGTTGAGTCAGCGCAGTTTCAGCGCCTCCAACCGCGCCGGCAAATCCTCCTCGGGAAAGCGTTCGTGCAACGCCAGCAGCCTCTCATCTGCCGCTCTGCTCTGCCCCACCGCCCGCAACCGCACAATCTCCCGCAACCCCTCCTCCAGCGAAGGCAACGCCACCGGCGCACGTTTGCTGAGTTTGGCGGGGGACTCGTCCGCCATCGAGCCCATGACCTGCGCACTCTCGGCCTGTGGCGCAGCAGCCATCCGGGCCACCGGCGCCGGGGCGGACATCATCGGCGGTGGTGGGCTGGCGACCTCTTCGTGGAGTGCGGAGAAGGTCGCGGTGGAGATTTCCGGCTGCGGCACGGGCGAGCGCATGACCACGCCGATCATCAATGCCAAACCGGCGACGGTGGCGAATGCCATTTGCCAGCGTGGTCGTTGGCAGGCGTGCAGCCAGCGTTGCCACAGGCTCGGCTGTGGTGCCGGGGCTTCGCGGCGGGCGGTGGCGAGGATGAAGGCGTCGAGGGACGCGGGCGGTTCGCCGGTGCTGTGTTGACGCAAGTGCTGGATGAGCACGTCGTCAGAATCCTGGGGGTGTCGAGAGTCGGTCATGCGGGTATCTCCTCGGCCAGCAACCGGCGCAGTTTCTGCTGGGCGTAACGCAGGCGGCTTTTTACGGTTTCCAGCGGGGCTTTGGTGAGGGCGGCGATTTGCGGCACTTCGAGGTCGCCGTGCAGGCGCAGCAGGAAGACTTCGCGCTGGTCTTCGGGCAGGTCTTGCAGCGCGGCGTCGAGGCGCGCCTGGTCGCGGCTCAGGCTCAGTTGTTGCTCGGGGCCGGGGCTGGCGTCGGGCTGGGCGTGCAGCTGTTCGTCGTAGCTGTCGTGCAGCGGGTTGTGGATGCCGTGCTTGCGCCAGTAATCGATCAGGCGGTTGCGGGCAATCTGAAACAACCACGTACGAAAACTCGCCCTCCCCTGTGGCTGGGTAGTGCTGCGGATCAGGCTGAGCCAGGTCTCCTGGTAGATTTCCTCGGCCAGTTCGGCTTTGTTGCTCAGGGACACGAGGAATCGGTACAGGCCCTGGCGATGTCGCGCGTACAAGGCCTCGAACGCGGCACTGTCACCGGTCCGGTAGCGGGCCAGCAGCGATTCGTCGCTGGGCAGGTCATCTGGAACGGCCATGTCGATGGCGAACTCCTTTCTGAAAGTCGACGGTGAATCAAGTGTGGGAGGAAGCAACCCCCTCCCACATCGGGCATCAATGTTTGAGGCTTTGCGCCAATTCCACCAATTGCACGAACTCATTGCGCAGCCCGAACGGGTCATCGCCCCGTGCCGAGCGGGCCAGTGCAACGATGTCGTGCAGGCGCATGCTGCCAGTGTAGCGACCATCTCCCTTGAGCTGTTGGGCGAAGGCGGCCACGGCGGCGGCGAAGCGCAGGTCATCGCTGGCCTGGACGGGTTGAGCGCCGATGGGGCGCTCGATCAGTTGGCTGTCACCGCCCGCGGCGGGTTTGTAGCGCACGCGCAGCATCGCCAGTTCAACGGTTTTGCTTTCGGCCTTGGGCTCTGCGGCATAGCGCAGCGGCTCCAGCCAACCCTTCTCGCCCTTCGGCACAATTTCGTACAGCGCAGTTACGGTATGCCCTGCACCCACTTCTCCGGCGTCGACCTTGTCGTTGTTGAAATCCTCACGCTTCAGGGCGCGGTTCTCATAGCCGAGCAACCGGTATTCGCTGACCCGTGCCGGATTGAACTCCACCTGCAATTTCACATCCCGCGCCACCACGGCGAGGGTCGAGCTGAGCTGGTCGACCAGCACCTTGCGGGCCTCGCGCAGGTTGTCGATGTAGGCGTAGTTACCGTCGCCGGCATCGGCCAGCTGTTCCATCAGGTGTTCGTTGTAGTTATCCACACCGAAGCCCAGGGTCGTCAGGGAAACCCCGCTTTTGCGCTGGAGCGTGGCCATCTGCTTGAGGCTGTCGAAGTCGCTGACGCCTACGTTGAAGTCACCGTCGGTGGCCAGCAGGATGCGGTTGATGCCGTTGTCGATAAACCCTTCGCGAGCCATCTGGTAGGCCAGTTCGATGCCCGAGGCGCCCGCGGTCGAGCCGCCGGCGGTGAGTTGCTCGATGGCATTGCGGATCTTGGCCTTGTCGCGGCCGGAGGTAGGCTTGAGCACCACGCGGGACTCACCGGCGTAGACCACCAATGACACGCGGTCCTGATCGCGCAGTTGATCCACCAACAATTTCAGGGTGCTTTTCACCAGCGGCAAACCTTCGCGGCGGTCCATGGAGCCGGACACGTCCACCAAAAACACCAGGTTGGCTGGCGCCAGGTCTGCCACGGCGCGGTCGGACGCCCGGATGCCGATGCGCAACAACTGGGTGTGCGGGTTCCACGGCGTCGGGGCGAGTTCGGTGGTCACTCCAAAGGGTGAGCCATCGGTGGGTAATGCGTAACGGTAGGGGAAGTAATTGACCATTTCCTCCAGTCGCACAGCCCCCTCGGGCGGCAGGCTGCCCTGATTGAGGAAACGTCGTACGTTGGCGTAACTGCCAGTGTCCACGTCAGCGCTGAAGGTCGAGACGGGCATTTCGGCGACCCGCTGCACCGGGTTGTCCGGCAGGCGTTCGTACTGCTCCCCAGGCTCGTTACGAGATGGATTGACCCGCTCGTCACTCATCATCAACGGCGCCGCCATCGGCGCTGGCGCCACACCCTTGACCAGTGCGCCTTCGAGGCGTGCCTGCGCGACGCTGGGCATCACCGTCGCGGCTTCTTCGTGGGGCGTGGCGGTGTCTTGGGACGTGGGCACGCCACAGCCTGCCATTGCCATGCAAGAGGTGATGGCAAGGCCTTGTGCGACAGGGCGCAGGAGCGGCAAGAAAAGACGGGGCATGGCGGCTGAACCTCGGGGGTGAATGATGTGTTCACTCCTTCAGACGCAACCGGATCGGGGCTCGGGTTAAACATAGAGGATTTTTCTTAAACCAGCGCTCGGGAATGGCGCTGTCCTGTAAGTGCGTGTGTGGTTCTTTTGTTGTCCATCGGACGCGATCAGGAAAAACCCCAAGACAAACAAAATAGGAACCCGCTCTGCCCCGCCTCATCTGCAAAAAAACAGACGCCACAGCTCACTGCAACAACTTACGACAGCATCGGATAAACCACCATTGGGTAACACTTGAGCGATTGGCAGTGGTTTTCAGCGGTGAGAACTTGGTCCTGCGCAAAAGGACTTTGCCTACAGACTTTCACCAAGGAAAAATCAAGCAGCGTGTGACGGTAACACAATGAAAATACATTCTGGCGTGCCTACTTTTTTCGCTCCCTACAGTGCACCTCCAAGGCCACAACGTTTCTTTAGGCCCTTCTCTATTCCGCCGATTTTTCGCCCCTTTATCCGACCATTTGTCACTCACCCCTGGCTGCGACCTTTTAAGCCCCCAATGCCTCGCCCAATGCTTCGCCCGACCCCTCTGCCCGAGAACAGGCCCGTGCGTCCCGAGCGCCTTACGCTTCCCCCAGGCCCCGACAAACCCAGCCCCCACACCTGGGATGGCAAGGACATGACTCAACGGCCAAATGACCCTCACATCGCCCGGGTGAACAAACGCTCCTACGATAATCAGCAGATCATCGAGCAGCTCACACGCAACGTGCCGACGTGGCAGGACAAGAACCAGAACAACACCACCGAAATTTCAGTTTCATTCAACCCAGGCGGGTTCAACGAGTACCAGAAACAGGAAGCACGACGCTCTTTAACCTCTTGGAGTGATGTCGCCAACCTGCAATTCACCGAAAACGGAGGGCCCTCCGAAGGCCGGGTGACGTTCGGAATTTCAAACCGGGTCCGCACCGCACAGGGCACATATCCGACACCCTATGGAGGAGGCGGTGGCGCAACGCTCTACAACTCCCGCATGGCCACACGCACAGTGATGACCCACGAGATCGGGCATGCCCTCGGCCTGAAACACCCCGGCAACTACGACGGCAGCGCCTCGGAAAGCCAGCGCGTGTATGCCCAGGATTCCACCGCCCACACCGTCATGAGCTATTTCGGCGATCAGAGCAGTGGCAAACAGCTCGGCGCCAAGCCCCTCGCACCGATGATGGATGACATTGCCGCGATCCAGAAAAAGTACGGCGCCAATTATCAGACCCGCAAAGAAGACAATACCTACGGCTTCAATTCCAATACCCAGCGGGATTACTACACCCTCAATTCCGCACAGGACCGGATGATCGCCTGCATCTGGGACGGTGCCGGCAATGACACCCTGGACGTATCCGGCTACAGGTCCAACCAGGTCATCAATCTCAAGGCCGGTGCTTTTTCAGACATTGGCGGGCTCAAGGGCAACGTGTCCATCGCCAGGGGCTGCACCATCGAGAACGCCGTCGGCGGCGCAGGCCACGACGCGTTGATCGGCAATGAAGCCAACAACCGGCTCACCGGGGGCCTGGGGGCGGACCAGATACGTGGCGGCGACGGCGCGGATACCTTCGTCTACAACGACGCCCGTGACTCCACCCCCGAACAGCCCGACACGCTCATGGACTTCACCAGCGGCACCGACAAGATCGATGTGTCCGGCGCCCTGCAAAAAGCCCGGGTCTCGGGACTGAATTTTGTCCAGGCCTTCAGCGGCAAGGAGGGCGAAACGCTGCTGACGTATGACCAAGCCACCGGCAAAGGCAGTGTCTCCATCGACCTGAATGGCAATGGCCGCGCCGATCTGCTGATCAAGACGCATGGGCAGGTCAAACCCGAGGATATTGTTCAAAGCGACGTACGCAGCCGTAATCGCTGGAACAATCGACATGGCTGAAAACGCCGAAAAAACGCCATCCACAACGACAAAGGCCCTCCCCGATCATTGCCGGGAAGGGCCTTTGCCTGCGGTGCCGAGGGTTTAGTCAGTACCGTACTTCGGGTTACGCGGACCGTACAGGATCCCCGTGCGCTGGCCCGGCGACAGCAGGCGCGCGCTGGTGATGCCGGCAATCGGATGCGCCGCGTCGGTGGAGCTGTTGATCACCTGCTTGACCGCTGCCGTGATCAGCATGCCCACCAGGCCGCCGCCGTTGTTGTTGCCTTCCTCGCTGGAGGCCCGCGCCGAGCCGGTCCACAGGGTGGTGCCGGTGCGCAGGTCGACCAGTTTGGCCGAGGCCGTCACTGCCGTGTCGCTGGTGATCAGCATGTACTTGGTGCCGTACTCGGTAACGGTGATGTACAGCGCCGCGTCCGCACCGAAGATGTCATGCAGCTTGGTCGGTGGCAGTGCCTGGATGTCGTTGGCGGTGGTCAGGCCGTTCTGGCGGAAGGTTTCGTCCACCAGGGCAATCGGCAACACGTAGTAGCCGGCTTCGGCCAACGGGTAGGTGACTTGCGACACCAAGCTGTAGGACGCCTGCACTTCCGGCGACTCATTGAGCGGCGGCAGCACCAGGATCGACTTGGGGCGCGACTGTTTGTACGCGGTGTAATCGATGGTCTTCGGCGCAGCGCAACCGCCGAGCAAGGCCAAGGCCAGCAGGGCGCCGGTGAGTTTCAACAGGCTCATTTGGTGGCGACTCCGGTCTTGGCGTTTTTCAGCAGGAAGTCCATGTACGACGCGGACTCGGGGAACAATGCCTTCTCGGTGCGAAACTCCTGCACCATCTGGTCATCCTTGCCCATGCTCAGGTACAGCATGCCCAGGTGGGCGTGGTAACCCGGCGGGGCCTTGCGGCCACTGGCGTTGATCTTTTGCAGATCCCGTTCCAGCGCCTCGACCTGTGCTTCCTTGGGCTCGCCCTTGAAGTACTCGTAAACCTGCGGCTGGTAGCTTTCCCATTGATACAGGGGCTGGGGCGCCGTGTGGCACCCGGCGACTACTGCGGTTGCTGTCAGCATCAGCGCCAACTTCACTGCCTTGCTCATCCGTGTACTGCTCCTTGAGGTGTTGCTGATCAGTTGCGCGGGTTCCAGGCGCCGGCGTTGATGCCGTCCACCAGGCGGTTGATGGCTTCGCGCATGGCCAGGTCGAGGACCTTGCCATTGAGGGTGGAGTCGTAGCTGGCGGTGCCACCGAAGCCGACCACTTCACGGTTGGACAGCGCGTATTCACCGGCGCCCTGGGTGGAATACACCACTTCGGAAGTGTTGATGTTGACAATGTTCAACGCGACTTTGGCGTAGGCCACTTGCGTCTTGCCGCGGCCCAGGATGCCGAACAGCTGGCGGTCGCCGGTTTCCTTGCGGCCGAACTCGGTCACATCGCCGGTCACCACGTAGTCAGCGCCCTTGAGCTTCTGCACCGTGCCCTTGATCGCGGCTTCCTGGGAGATTTCGCCCATGTTGTCGCGGTCCAGCACGCTGAAGCGGTTGGTCTGTTGCAAGTGGGTGATCAGGATGGTCTTGGCCTGACCACCGAGGCGGTCGACGCCATCGGAAAAGATGCCGCGCATGTAGCTGGAGCGGTTGTCGAACTTGCCTACGGCGATCGGTACACGCACGCCTGAATAGGCAACGTTGGCGCTGGCGACTTGCTCCACCGGCAGCGCGCGGTTGCTCTCGGTGGCGCAACCGGCCACGGTCAGAAGCGCTGCGGCGGTCAGCAGGATTTTGGACAGTGCTTTCACAGGGTGCTCCTAGAGTGAGAAATCAGCAGGTGCAGCAGGTAAAACTAGCGGGTGGGGATGTTGCGGATGTCGTTGACGATGTCGCGGCTGTAAACACGGAAGTAGAAGCCTTCGACACTGGAGTTACTGTTATTGGTCACCAGGGCGCCCATGGTCTTGTACTGCTCGAAGTTGCCGATCACGCCGCCGGGCACTTGGTCATAGAGGGCCTTGGAAAAGTGAAGAACCTCGGCGCCGTTCTTCTTGACCGTGACCTTGTAGCTGAAATCGACACTGAGCAGCAGTTTGTTGTCGTCGACGATCAGTGTGGCGAGCCCGCCTTTCGAATCCTGGATATGCCGCGTGTAGACAATGCTCATATCCAGCAGATAGTCGGCCTTGTCCTTGCTGGTGGCGTAGCGACCTGCTTCGAGCAGGCGGTTCACCATATCGACACCCAACGCTTTGCGAACCTTTTCGTCGGACAGGAAGCGCTCGTTTTTGCCCACCACCTCAACGTCGAGCGTGTCGAGCCAGTAGGTTGCAGTCTTGGGAATGGTGACTGGCGCCGGTGAGATGTAGTACTCCGGCTGGGAGGCACAGCCAGCCATGAGGCAGGCGGCGAAAAAGAGGACAAGCGCGCGCATGTAAGAATTCATCCCTGAACAGTATCGAGCTTTAAACAATCGGCGGCATTTTACGGAGTTGAGAGGGGTTCTCAAGGGATTTCTGAGCCCAGGCCGCCCGTTTTGCTGCCGTCTGTCGGCTCCGGCAGGGCAATCAGCGCCATCAAGGCGCAGGCTGCAGCACCAATGAAAAACGCCGAAATCAGCGCTAAGGCATTGTCTGTAAAAACAAAACCCTTGGTGCTGCCGCGCATCACCAGGTAGTCCAGCCACGTCAGCCACACAAATGCGACCGCCCCGTCGCTGAGCCCGATAATCGTATAAGTGCGGCGCCCTTTGCTGAACGCGCACAAGGTCACGAACAGCGCAAAACCCAGGGCGGGCAACAGGTACACCACCTGCGCCAGTACCGGCGTAGTGACAAACACCATCCAGAGTTCCAGCCCATGCACTTCCCCGAGTGCACGCGGGTTGCTGAACAGCTGTGCCAACGTGGCGACAAACACCACGGGGCCTGCGGCCAGCCCAAACACAAAGGGCATGAACCAGAAGGCGAAGAACACTTTCAGGTGGGGATATTTGTTTGGCTTCATCATGATTTTTTACGAGAACGGGCCGTGACTGTACACCGCCGCCCTGACGCTCGAAACCCGGCCGTGCGCGGCGCCCGCGATAAAAGCTTGTTCATTCAAGTTCTGCGCCGAGGGGTCGAGACAGTGGCTTGGTTCGTTCTTTTTATAGGGAAATTGCGTGTTTAAACTCCTCCTGCGGGCTACCGCCCTGATCGCCGCGCTGTCGATGACCGGCTGTGTGTCCTACACCGTCACCGGCCCTGTCGGCGCCCCGCTCCACCCTGCCGCTGTCAGCAGCCCGCGTAGCGCGCAAATCGCCGATGTCGCGGTAACTGCCGCCGACATCAACGACGCCAACAAGACCGCCATCAGCCGCTCCCTGACCGTGCAGCTCAATCAATACGTGCGCAGCGCCGGTTACTTCAAACAAGTCACCGAATACCCTACGCGCCTGGGCGAAAACGATGTGTCGCTGAAATTCAACATGACCTCACTCAAGGGCCACCGTGGCGTGCACCCGGCCTACGTGCCCGGTGCGTTGCTGACGCTGACGATCTGGATCTGGGTCAACGGGCCGATCTTCGTCGACACCTTTGACGTGGCCGGTGACCTGACGATCGTCGACCGCGACGGCAAGCAACTGGCGAGTGCCAAGCAAGAGGTCAAGTTCGAGCGCAACGTCGGCCTCTACGGGCGTGAATACTGGGCACCGACCATGGGTGCCAAGCAACTGAATGAATTGGTGTCGCAACTGCTCGACAGCGCCACCGCCAAGCTGCCCAAGGAGTAAGTCATGAAAGGATTGATCAAACACAGCCTGGTGCTCGCTGCCGCGTTGCTGAGCGGTTGCGTTTCGTACTCGCAACACGAATTGCCGGCGGTGCAGACCTGGCCACCGAACGCCAACGTGCCGGCGCAGAAGCCGACGGCGTACGTACGCACCACCGCTCTGCACCAGGTCAACAGCGGCCCGGGCAACGCAGTGGCTGGCGCCCCGGCGCTGCTGTGGGAAAAGGCCGTGGCCGACTCGTTTCGCCAGTCCAATCGTTTTTCGCGGGTGAGCACCGACAAGGTCGACTCGGATATTTATGCCGACGCCACCCTGTCCAACAACGAACAGTTCAGCATGGCCTCGGCGATCATCACCGGCGCGACCTTCTTCATCATCCCGTCCACGGCGAAGAACACCTTCACCCTGGAAACGGTGTTCAAAGACAAGGATGGCAAAGAGCTGGGTCGCGTCAAAAAAAGCGAGTCGGTACGCACGTGGATGCATTTGGTGCTGATCGTGGGTATTCCATTCCAGACCGATACACGGGAAGTCGTGGAGGCGTTGACGCGCAGTACGCTGGATGAGGCGGTGCAGCGCAAGTTGCTGTAAGTCGGTTCAGGCAACCTCTCTGCCAGCAGCACCGCCGCCTTCGCAGCCTCGCTAAAGCTCGACAACTCCCACAGGGATTGGCAGTGCCTGGGCAATCTCCAGCCAAACACTGACAGCCCAGCACCCCCCAATCACCTGTGGGAGCGGGCTTGCCCGCGAAAGCGGTAGTTCAGGCAACATCTCCACCAGCAGCACCGCCGCCTTCGCAGCCTCGCTAAAGCTCGACAACTCCCACAGGGGATTGGCAGTGCCTGGGCAATCTCCAGCCAAACACTGACAGCCCAGCCCCCCCCCCAATCACCTGTGGGAGCGGGCTTGCCCGCGAAAGCGGTAGTTCAGGCAACATCTCCACCAGCAGCACCACCGCCTTCGCAGCCTCGCTAAAGCTCGACAGCTCCCACAAGGGATTGGCAGTGCCTGGGCAATCTCCAGCCAAACACTGACCGCCCAGCAACCCCAATCACCTGTGGGAGCGGGCTTGCCCGCGAAAGCGGCAGTTCAGGCAACTCCTCTGCCAGCAGTACCGCCGCCTTCGCAGCCTCGCTAAAGCTCGACAACTCCCACAAGGGATTGGCAGTGCCTGGGCGATCTCCAGTCGAACGCTGACCACCCAGCAACCCCAATCAACTGTGGGAACGGGCTTGCCTGCGAAAGCGGTGGTTCAGACAACACCTCTACCAACAGTGCCGCCGCCTTCGCAGCCTCGCTAGGGCTCGACAGCTCCCACAGGGGATTGGCAGTGTCTGGTCTATCTCCAGCCAAACACTGACAGCCCAGCAACCCCAATCACCTGTGGGAGCGGGCTTGCCCGCGAAAGCGGTAGTTCAGGCAACATCTCCACCAGCAGTACCGCCGCCTTCGCAGCCTCGCTAAAGCTCGACAACTCCCACAGGGGATTGGCAGTGCCTGGGCGATCTCCAGTCGAACGCTGACCGCCCAGCAACCCCAATCACCTGTGGGAGCGGGCTTGCCCGCGAAAGCGGTGGTTCAGACAACACCTCTACCAACAGTGCCGCCGCCTTCGCAGCCTCGCTAGGGCTCGACAGCTCCCACAGGGGATTGGCAGTGCCTGGTCTATCTCCAGCCGAGCACTGACAGCCCAGCAACCCCAATCACCTGTGGGAGCGGTGGGTCGACCAACCGATTTACTGAGGCCGGCACACGTTGTATGCCTGATTCTCGGCAACTTCCTCCATGTGATGCCCTATCACCGTATTGAGCACCAACTGCCGCTCCGACTTCCCGGTGGGGCGGTACGCCGAGCCCTGGGCATCGGTCTGGATCTTGAAGCCGCTACCCGCCAGTTGCTTGACCAACTGCAAGCGTCTGGCCTGATCACCGTTGCCGCGATGATCGCTCGGCGACAGGAAAATGATGCGTTCGCGCTGCAACAGCCACACCGGGCGGTCACTGTGCTCGCTTTCAAACACGTAGGCGCAGTCCACCGCCGCGGCCGGGAAACTGGCCTTGCGCACATAGTGCCCGCTCTCATAGCCCACCAACGTCACCAGCCCGGGCTGCACCACGGCAATCGCGTCCTCGGTCTGCACGCCGTTTTGAATGCCGTAGTTCGAATACGCCCAACGCAATGGAATGAACTGCGCCGCCGTGGCGCCAAGCGCGAGGTCGTTGTTGATCCGCGCCTGATCTTCGGCGCCGCGATAAGGCACGCCCTGGCAGCCGGAAAGTGCGGCCAGGCAGAGCAGCGTCAAGGTTCTGGTGAACATCCGAGAAGTGCTGATCATGGGAATCGCGTCCCGATCCGCGCCCGCTCGCTGGAGAACCAGATCCCGGTGATCTTGCCGACCACATCGGCTTCGGCAACCTGGCCCATAAAGCGACTGTCGTTGCTGTTGTTGCGGTTGTCGCCCAGCAAATAGACGTGACCCGGTTCGACTTTAAGCGGCGCCAGTTCCATCGACGCAGCGCCGTTCACGCTATCCGCCGGTGCGTGGAACAGGCCGAGGTTTTCGCCATTGTGGATCAGCTCGCCGTTGACGATGGCCAGGGTATCGCCGCCCACACCGGCGACGCGCTTGATCGCCTCGGTGCCGTTCCAGCGATACACCACGATGTCGCCGACTTTCGGCGCACCCGGCTTGAGATCGGCGATGACGTAGTCGCCCACCGACACCGTCGGCGACATCGACCCGCTCGGAATGTAGTAGTTCTTGAAGCCCAGCAATGGCACCCGCAGCACTTCCAGCAGCACGAAGGTCAGCACGATCAGCACGCCCACATACAGCGCGTGGAAGCGTTTGCGCGGCACGTCCGGCGGGCCATCGTAGCGCTTGGCCAACACCGCCGAGACGATGGCTGAACCAAGCTTGACCGCGACCACAAAGGCGAAAAACACGTACAGCCCGATAGGCGAGGCGATCAGACCGCATGCACCGAGCAAGATCACGCCGCCGTACATAAACGCGGCGACCCAGATCGCCCATTTGACACGGCCCACGTAGACCAGCCCCCAGCCCGCCACCAGGCAGGACATCAGGAAGGCTTGAAGGGGGAGTTTTGCGGGTTTCATGGCGGGTCCTTAAGGAAAATTGGTGTCCACAAAGTGTTGCGCGAAATCTTCAGCGTTGATCGCGGTGCCAGCGTTGGCGAACTTCTCGACGTTGGCCTGCCATATTGCCCGGATCTTGTCGGCAACGGTCGCCGGGAAATCCATTTGCACCTCGATCACGGACTGCCAACTGCCCGACGTGCCATACACCTCATGCAGCTTGGGTTCCATGGCGCGCAAGGTGGCCTGCTGCTCATCACTCAGCTCACCGATGGCGGCCAGGACATAGCACTCCAACAGCCGCAGGAATGGCTTGCCTTCATATCGCCTCATAATCCCTCTCCAAAATCACACCGAACCCCATGGCGAGGGAGCTCCCTCGCCACAGGTACCGTGTTTACCCTTGATTGGGCAAGGTTAGAACGCGTACCGCGCCTTGAGCATCACCCCATCAGTGTCAAACCCACTGCGCGCCTGGCGCGTGTAGCTGGCGCCAACGGTGAAGTCCGACACCTGGTAATTCACGCCCACGCTGGCTTCGTAGCTGTCACGCGCCACCGACGCGCCGGTGACGGTAAACGCCGAACCACCCAACACATAGTTGGAGGTTTGCGCGACACGATCCCCCATCAGGTCGTGATACGCCATCAGTGTCGCTTCCGGCTGCAAGCTGCCCGCGCCCATCGGCAGGTTACCCGCCAGGCGCACACCGGCGCCCAACTCGCCTACTTCATAGCGCTGCGAACGTGTGCTCAGCGCGGCCGACGAACCCTTCTCGTCGTAACCGTCCATGCGCACGCTGGCATAACGCGCAGCCACACGAGGCTCGATCACCACCGCCTGCGACGGCTTGAAGCTGTAGCCGCCGATCACACTGGCCGACAACACATTGCTGTCGTAGCTGCCCTTGGCCGTGGTGCCGGCGATGTGGCGTTTGCTCTGGTTGTCGTTATGGCCGTAGCTGAGGCTGCCGTCGACAAACCAGTCTTGCAGCGACCAGTTACCGTACAGCGACAGCGCGTGGCCCTCGACGTCAGTCTTGTTGCCCAGGTCGGAATGGATGTTGGAATTGAGGTAGCTGTAGGCCACCCCCAGGGTGGTGGTGTCGTTGACGCGACCGTCCACACCCACCGCCATGCCGCTGCTGTTGGCCGAGTAGCCGTTGGCGCCGCCGCGACCGTCCTGGTCCATGTTGCTGCTCAGGCCCTGCACCCACACGCCACCGCGCTGTTGTTGTTCACGTTGCTCGGTGAGGCGGTTGAAGATCGCGCCGTTGACCACGGTTTGCCCGGACAAGGCCACGTCCAGCGCACCGCGATTGACGTCCGGCTTGAGCTGGTCGCTGATCTGCGCCAGTCGCTCGGCCGTACCGGCGTTGGCCAGGGCCTGGAACACCTGGTCATCGCTGCCGAGCTGGCTCAACACACCATTCTTGAAGCGGTTGACCGCCGTGGCCGACGCCGCGCTGGCGCCGACGGCGGCGAGGTCTTGCTGGACTTGCCCGTCGGCCTTGACCGCCACCACGGCCTTGACCGTCTGCGCATCGGCCGAGTAGCTGAGCACGTCGAGCAGTGCCGAAGAACTGCCCACCGACAAGCCGTTGTCTTGCACCTGGGTGGCTTGCAGCAGGGTGTATTGCGTGCCGTCGCGGGTGCTGGCGAAATCGCCGGGGTTGGCGCTCACGGTCAGCTTCGAGGCGTTGGCAAAGGTGGCGGTGCCGTTGACCGTCAGGTAGGCGCTGGTCGGCACCACGCGGTCGGACAGGTGCATGTCGATGCCCGCACCGTTGGCGACGTTGAGGTCGCCAGTGACGCTGGTGCCCTGCGCAGAGAGGTTCAGCGAGCCCGAGTTGATCGAGACTGGCGCGCTGATGCGCGTGCCGGTGAAGTTCGCTTGGCCGGCGACGTTGACCGCGTTGAGGTTGAGCAGGTCGCCGACGATGGCGCCGCCGGTCCAGTTCAGCGTCGCCAGGTTGGCGGCGTCCACGGCAACCCCGGAGTTGCTGCGAATTTCGCCGGCTTGCTGGTTGATCTCGAACGGCGAGGTCTGTTCGCTGGCGTTGACCAGGATCGCGGTGCCGTCTGCGGTGATGGTGCCGCGGTTGACGATGCCTCGGGCACCGCTCGCACTGTTGGCAGCGAAGGTGGCACCGCTGAACTCGAAGGCACTGGCATCGGTGCCCTTGGCTTCAAGCGTGCCGGTGTTGAGGATGTAATCGATGGTGCCGTTGTAAAACAGCACGCCGCGCGCCGCGCTGCCGTCGGCAGAAACCAGCCCACTGTTTTCGATACGCAGCGCGCTGGTCGCGGTTTCCACTTCAATGCCCAGGGCGTCCTCACCCGTGGCGATGATCGAGCCGGAGTTGAGGATCTTGCCGCCGATGGTGGTCGGGGTGGCGCCGTCGACATCAAGGATCAAACCCGTGGCGCCACGGCCATCCATGTTGATCACGCCGGTGTTGGAAACGTCGCCGCCAATGGTGGTGCCGTGCAGGTAAATGCCTTCGCCACCGCCCACGAAACCCAGCGTCGGTGCATTCGGCAGCGGCGCCGTCGAGCGGATCGTGCCCGAGTTGATCACACTGCCGCCAATGGTCGCGTCACCGATCTCCAGCCCTTCATAACCGCCATGGCTCATCAGGATATTACCGGCCTGAATCACATCCCCCGTGATGGTGCTGGGGGGCAGGTTGTTCGGGCCGGTCCAGTACATCGGGTCGATGGCCATCGCACGGATCGTTTTGCCTTGCGAGTCCAACGTAATGTCGGCGCGGTTGATCAGCGAACCCTGGATGTGGGTATCGGTAAAGCCCAGGCCCGCTGGCAGGGTAGTGCTGGGGTCGACCACTTGGGAGAGCTGCCCGGTGATGGTCACAGGCTCATTGAAGGTCTCACTGGCCCAAATATTCTTGCCCTGCCCCAGGTCGAACTCCACGGCCAGCAGCTGGGTGCTGATCGCGCCGACCATGAGGGCCAACAGGGTTTTCTGGAACGGCTTGCGCTTCATTTCTAACTCCATGAACTACGGGTCATTGCCGCCAATACGCCCGACGGCAGTAGGTAAAACGAGTGAATGGATCAATTGATCCGCGTGCATTCCCCCCCAGGTGCCCACCTAAAACCCAGGCGCACGAAGACGCACCGCAAGGGGCGGTGGCAGGCAGGGGAATAGAGGGGAGAGGTTCACATCAATCCTTAATGTCATTTGAAAACGCTGCAGTCCATGCAGCCCGACCGCGTGTGGGTGGGCGGGGTAGAGACCCCGAGATAAACGAAATGTTCAAATGGTGTAAAGGTGGGAGCTGGGTTTGTGAACGGGGTCGCAGACACGGCGCGTGAGGTTCTGCCTCACCTGAGCGGTCAAGCGACTGAGCACTGGGCCAGAGGGCCGCTTTGAGGAGGTTTGGCTATGGCCTGATCTAGGTCGCCTTGCCGAAATCCAGAATGAACCCCGACAAATAAGCCAGAAACCTGACGGGACTGTAGTGAGCGGGCTTGCCCCGCGCTGGGCGGCGCAGCCGCCCCAAACGGGACGCCGCGGTGTTTCAGAAAGACCGAGGTGTCTGGACCTGGGGCGACTGCGCCGCCCAGCGCGGGGCAAGCCCGCTCACTACGGGCTTAGATCAACTGGCGTCCTTGTTGCGATCCTGGTCGGGCACCAGGGTCAATGTGGGTTTTTCCACGTCGCGGGAGACGTGGGATTTCACTTCTTCCACACCGCCCTCTTCGTCGTTGTGGATCACCAGCACACCGGGTTTGCGCAGTTGTTCCAGATCACCCGCGCCGAGCTTGAAGCTCTCGCTGAGGTGCGTGTCGCTGAGCGCGTTGGCCTCGGCGCGGCGCTGGGCGTATTTGCGGCCTTTGCGTTGCTGGTAGCGCGCCCAGGTGACCAGGATCAGCGCGTTGAACAGCGCGATCCACAGATAGATCTGCAACGTGTTGAGCGCCGCAAAGATGGGCGCCTCGATGCGCGGCCCGCCGTGGGTCTCGAGCATCGCGCCGATCCCGCGTGCCAGCAGCCAGATCAACCCGGCCCAGGCGGCCAGGGTCAGCACCACGTCGACGATCCACATCACGGTGTTTTGGCGAGTTCTGACCAGTTTCATGATCACACCTCCTCGTTGGCGGGTTTGATCCCACGATCCGGGCTGACCCAGCGCGCGCGCTTCTGGTGCTGGTTGAACAGCACCTTGGGAAAGCTGACCAATGTAGTGAACAAGCTGACCAGCCAGAACACCATCGGATACCACACGGTCCAGAACAGGGTTTTCCACAGGTCTTTTTCGTAGCGCCGGTCAATCAGGATGCTCACGGCAAACTGCACCAGGCACACCATCGCCAGCACCAGGCCGGTAAACGCCGGGGGCACCAGGGAGTCCACGGCAATCGCCGGTGGCAGCACCATGAATTTGCCCAGGCCCCAGAAGATCACCGAGAGCAGGAAGGTGAACGCCCAGCCGGTGGACAGGCAGTATTCGAACAGCAGCGGCCACAGGTAGCGATGGCGCCATTGCCAGATGCCACGGATGTTCTTGAACAGCACTTCGGCGCCGCCCTGGGCCCAGCGCAGGCGCTGTTTCCACAGGCCGCCGACGGTTTCCGGCATCAGGATCCAGCACAGCGCACGCGGCTCGTAGAAGATCGCCCAGTGATCGAGTTGCAGCTTCCAGCTGACGTCGATGTCCTCGGTGATCATGTCGGTGCTCCAGTAGTCGATGCGGTCCAGCGCCTTTTTACGGAACGCCACCACCACACCGGACACCGTGAAAATGCGCCCGAACACCCGCTGCGTACGCTTGATCAAACCGATGATCGAAGAGAACTCGCCCACCTGCACCCGCCCGATCAAGGTCGACCGCGTACGAATGCGCGGGTTGCCGGTCACCGCGCCCAGGCGTGGGTTGTCGAGCATCGGCGCCACCATATAGGCCGCCGCATTGCGGTCGAGCAATGCATCGCCGTCGATGCACACCAGGAACTCGCTGCGCGCTGCCACGGCGCCCATGCGCAAGGCCACGGCCTTGCCCTGGTTCTGCGCCAGGTGCAACACGCGCAGGCGCGGGTGTTCCAGGGCGAGGGCATCGAGCACGGCGGCGGTGTTGTCCTTGGAGCCGTCGTTGACCGCGATCACTTCGATGTTCGGGTAGACCTGGTCCAACGCCGCATGGATGGTCTCGGCCGCGTTATCGCCCTCGTTGTAGCAGGGGATGATGATCGAGATCAGCGGGTTGCCGGCCAGGGTCGGCGCCGGGGTGTCTTCTTCCCACGGCCAGTGGCGCTCCCAGTGCAGCCAGAAATACAGGCCGCCGGCGATCCACAGTGCCGACATGAACAGCGGGTAGAAGAACACGAAGTCCATCAGGAACTGCCCGGTGACCAGGAAGATCAGGCCCAGGGGCACGCCCAATACCAGCGCCAGTACGAATATAGCCAGGATTCTGTCGAACATGGTCAAGGGTTCCATTGATTGGAAAGGGCCGGACGCACGGTCTTCAGGTCCGGGGAGTTTTCCAGGAAGTTGTCCGGGTAGTAGCCAAAACTGGTGACCCCCTGGCGCTTGAGCACACCCATCCATTGCGCCATCTGGTCGCTGTCGATGTCCGGCGCGGCCTTGGTGCGCCAGTCTTTGGCTTGCAGTTCAAACACGGTTTTGTTCAGCGCACCGGGGCGCGCCTTGACCGTGGCGACCAGTTTTTCCAGCCAGGCGTTGGACGTCTTGTACTCCTGGCCTTCCATCAACGGCATGGCCATCGGCGCGGTCCAGTCGTAGGTCTGGAGGAAATCATCGAGGTTCTGTGCGAACCAGGCTTCGCTCTGCGGATTGAGCATCGGCTCGGCGAAGATATTGCGCGCAGTCAGCACCTGCGGCCCGGCAATGGCGCGGACTTTGCCGGTCAGCTCATTGGTGAAGTCGATCAGGTAGCGGCTCTTGAAACGGGTCCAGCGCTGCATCACGGCCGGGTCGGCGCGCAGGGCTTCGATGCTGCCGGGCAAGCCTTGCGCGACATAGGCCTTGAGCGCGGCGGGGCTGGCATCTTCGAAATCGTTGAACACTGCGTCATCGTGATACAGCACACCGTCGATGGCGCTGTTGCGCGCCAGGTCCTCGTAGATCTCGCCGATGATCTTGCGCACTTGCGGGTCGAACGGCGACAGGCGCTGGTATTGATCCGGGTCGAGGCCGATTTGGCCGGTTTTCGGGTCCCAGCGCGTCACGCGCGGCAGCTTGGGATCGAGGGCGAAACTCAGCACCGGCATCCACGCATACACGGCGGCATGGGCACGGGTGTGCAGTTGCCAGGCAACGCGGTTGAACAGGTCGGCGCGCACCGGCAGGTGACGGTTGGGGAAGTACACCGAGTGCACCAGGCCGTCACCCTTGGGGTCGGCGAAGGCTTGCAGGAAGACCGTGCTTGCGCCCATGTCCAACACGCGCTGCACCAACTGGTCGAGGTTGCGCGCTTGCTGGGCTGCGTCCGGGTCATACACGTTGTCCAGGTCCACATGCATCACCCGCAGCGGCGCCGGGGTTTGCACCGCGACCATGCTGTTGGCGAAGTGCTCGCCGTCCGGGTCGGAGGCCACCAGAAAGCGCGGGCTGTTCATCAGGTCGCCGAGATTGTCGAGGCCGTCTTCCAGGGTCAGGGCCATCTGGTAGCCCTGTTCGGCGACGATCGACAACGTGGTGCCTTTGGCGGCGCCGTATGGCCACACCCATACCCGTGGTTTTTTGCCGGTGACGGCCTGGATCTTGTTGGAGATCGCCGTGACGTCCGCACGCATCCGCGCCTGGAACTGCGCCTGGGTTTCGTAGCGGCCGGTGGCCGGGTCATAACGCAGCGAGGCCGCCGCCGGTTCCAGGTTGCCCTGGGGGTTGGCGAGGATCCCGGTGTGGCTGGCATCGGTGTGCGCGGCCACTTCCACCAGGCCGGACTGCGACACTTCACGGATCTGCTGCCAGGTCAGGAATTCACCCCGTGGACGTGGCACACCGGCAAAATCCACGGGTTTATCCAGCGGCGTATCGATCCAGTAGCCCACCGGCGCCAGCACGGCATGCCAGTTATAGGCGCGCAGAATCGGCATCACGCGGGTGTAGAAGCTTGAATAGCCGTCATCGAAGCTGAGCATGATGGCTTTGGGCGGCAACGGTGTGCCGCCACGGCGGGCGGCGAGGATCTGATCGACGCTGACCGCCTGGTAGCCGTTCTCGCGCAGCCAGGCCAACTGCTCGATCAAACGTTCGGTGCGCACCGCCACCACCGCCTGATCGGGGTCGCGGTCCTCGACGTCGTGGTAGGCAATGCCCAGGAAGTGGTTCTTCGGCCACGGCAATTCGTTGGGCGCGATCGGCCGCTCGGCGGGTGGGGTGAAAGGCGCGGGTTGCTGGGCACAGGCACTGGCCAGCATTACGCCCAGGATCAACAAGCAACGGCTGAGGACGGTCATGGTCAGGCTCTTCTAGAAACGGTAAGTGAGGTCGACGAGCAGGCGCAGATCGCGTTCGCGATTGCCGTCGTAAGGTCGGCTGATCAGGCTCAGGTTGGCACCGGCTTCCAGCACGTCATTCCAGCGGTAGCGTTGGCCGTAGCCCACCAGCCCGATGCCGCCGGTGGAATAATCCTGCTGGCTATAGGTACCCGCACCGACCTGGAACTGCTGACTCCACTGAGTCTCGTAGCGGTGATAGAGCACATGATTGATGTTGATGACCGGCAGCACGGTGAAGTCCGACTTCGGGTTGAAGTACACCGTGTCTTCCTTGCTGTTGCGGCTGGCGCCGACCTCCAGGCCCAGGTCCACTTGCACCCGTGGTGAGCTGTAGAGGCCTTCGCGGCCGCTGAGCAGGGCTTCGAAACGGTCGTTGCCGTCACTGAAATGGGACGGGCTGAGGGTCAGTTTCCACTCGCGGCTTTCATTGGCGCGCCAGCGCACAAAACCGCTGCCGCCGTTGGCGGTGATCCCGGCATTCAATGCCCGCAGTGGCGTGGTGGACAGCAAATAACCGAGGCTACCGCCGTATTGCCAGTTGTCGTTGATGTCACGGGCAATCGACACCGCGGCACCTTGCTTGCTGCCATCGCCGTAGGAATGGTTGGAAACTTCGGCCTCCAGGGTCATGTCGCGGGTACGCCGTTCGACGCCCACGGTCTGCCAGCGGTGATGGCCCGTGCCTTCTTCAAAGTCGGCGGTGGCGTAGCCGGCACCGGCGAACAGGCGCCAGTCTTCGTCAATCGGTGGCGTGTAGATACGGCTTTCAATGCCCCAGTCACGACTGCCCGAGACGGCACCGGCCGCGCTGTCGCTACCGCCACCAAAGCTCTTGCCGGTGTAGGCCTCGACGCGCAGCTCGGCCATGTCGTGCACATCGCGCAACCGGCTCAGGCGCTGCACCTGACGGCTGTCCGGGTTGCGAGCGAGCACGTCGTCGGTAAGCACGTCGAGCTGGCGCCACTCCTGCAAATCCATCGCGGTGTAGGCCTGGCTGACTTCCAGGCCGATGTCACGCGGCACCTGGGCTTCGGTTTCCTTGAGAATGCCTTCGGCGCGCCGTGGCAAGTCGCGGGCGCGGTACATGTCGGCCTGGGCCAGGCGCAGGCCGACGTTGCCTGGGGCCTTGTCGACTAACGCGTCCAGGCTCGACTCGCTGCCCGGCAGGTCGCCGCCGTACACGCCGGACTGGGCCGACAGTTGTTGCGCATCCATCCAGGCGTCGTTGGGATTGCCGATGGGCAAGCCCTTGAGTTCAACCCGTGGCTTCTGGCTGGTGGCGAGGCCTTTGGCGACTTCGACCGCCTCTGTGCCCCGGTCGCTTTCCTGCAAGGCGTAGAACAGCGCCGTGGTGTCTTCGACCCGATCATCCGGCTCGGCATCCGGCGCACTCAGGGCCTGACGATACAGCGGCTCGGATTTTTCCGGCTGGCGCTGATCGAGGTACGACGCGGCCACCCAACGCACGGCATAGGTGGGCAATTGCACGCCTTCGGCGGTGAGGGTTTCGTACTCGCGGATCACTTCGGCGGTACGTGCGCGGGCCTTGAGCGCGCCCAGGCGGTCGATGCGCCAGCGCACTACGTCGTCGTGGGCGCTGGCGTCCGGGGTCCAGCGGGCGAGCAGTTTGTCGTAGTCCTGCAGGGCGCGGTCGGCGACGACATAGCGTTCGTTTTCCGAACGCGTGGCGAACTCGGCCATACGCACGCGTTCGGCGGCGAGGTCACCTTCCAGGCGACGCTGGGTCACTGGGTCGACCAGGCCCGGGCGCTTGGCCGACAGGCGCAGGGCCGGTTCCGGCATGCGGGCCTTTTGCAAGGCGACGATGTATTCGCGGGCAACCTCCGGTTTATCCCCGGCATGCAGGAAGGCCTGGTCGAACTCGAACAGCGCGTCATAGTTAAAGCCCGCGCGGGTCAGCGCGTAGCCCAGGGCCATGCGCCGGTTCGGGTCAACAGGCTTGGCGGCGACCAACGCACGGGCGCGTTGCACGGCTTCGGTGGTTTTGCCGCCGTCGGCCTGGGTCAGGGCCAGGCCCAGTTGCAGGTCGACATTGTTCGGGTCACGCAGCAGCGCCTGGCGATACACCGCCTCGGCCTGGGCCCACTGCTTCTGATTGCGATAGGTGCGCGCCACGGTGGCGAGCGCCTGGGGCGTCAAGGTGCGATTTTTACCCTGAGCCTCGTACACCTTGAGCACTTCGGCATCCTGCCCTGCCCAACCGGCGACAACCAGGTGATCACTGACCTGGCCCGGCGTCTGGCGCTCGGCAGGCAACTGGCGCAATTGCGTCAGGGCCGGCGTGAAATTGCCGTTTCGGGCCTGAATGATCAGGGCATCGTAGGCAGGGTCGGCCACGGCGAAGGCTGGCACCAATAACTGGCTGCACAAGGCTGCCCCGATGAGCAGTCGCAACCGGCCTGAAGCACTGAGTGGTAGGTTTCGCAGCATATCGTGAGCTTCCTTACACACGGAAAGCTGTAACGATAGGTGGTCCTGAGCGATTTGCATCAGGGTGTCGGCGTCTAGTGACCCGACCTAGCTTTCCTGTAGGAACTATCCCTTAGGAAAGTAGGGAAAAGGCCAATTCATAACAATTGTTCAGAATTGGTGGGGAATCTGAAAAGCCAATGGGGGGACGGACTTACCTGTGATAACGGGGTCAGTGTCGACTGTTTGACCCCGTTCACACGCACGCCCGCCCCCCCCCATTATTTATTTGCGGGTGATGGCGAAATTTTTACTGCGCGCCGCTCACCGCACCGGCTTTGGCCAACACGAAACCAATGAATTGCTCAACGCTCATCTTCTGGCCGTTGAAGGTCACTTCGTTGTTGGCGTAGTGCAGCTGGGACACCACGTCATTGCCGACCAGGGTCGCCAGTTGGGTGCCGACGGCCATGCCGCTGACCATTTCAGAAGCCATCTGCGCTTGCTGCTCGACGGCTTTCGGATCGGTCACGCCACCGGCCTGGGCTTGCAGGGCGGCGATATCGGCGATCATGGGCTTGGACAGGGTCAGGTTGGCATCCAGCAGCGCAATGATCTGCTTGCCCAGCTCAACAGGTGGCAGCTCCATGGACGCAGGCTTGGCCAGGTCCAGGACCAGGTTGAACTTGCTTTCGCCGTGGGCGGTTTTCAGCGACAGGTTTTCCAGCGCCACTTGCGGCTTGGCGGCCAGCAGTTGGTTGACGTTGGCTTCGGCCAGGGTCTGCTCGGCTTCGGTCAGTTGCAGTTCCGGCACCGGTTGCCCGGCAGCGGCGGCGGCTTGCACCGGCTGCATCTTGTCCTGGTACAGCTTGGTCAGCAGCAGGCCCGACGGCACGTCGATGTTCTTCACGCTCACGGCCATGGCGGCGGAGCCGACCGGTTTGCCCTGGAAGCCGATCGCGTCGATCTTGTAGTCGACGCGGCCAGCCATGTTGTTGTCTTTGACGTCGCTGGTGTCTTTCTGCTCGAAGCCCTTGAGGGTCAGCACGGTTTGTTGCGGGCCGAAGGTCAGCTTGGTGTCGGTCAGTTCAACGGTGTTCTGCCCGGTGTAGAAGCCGAAGGTGGATTTTTCCAGGTTGCTGGCCACGGTCAGGCCGGACAGGTCGGCGGCGAAGGGCGTGCCGTTGCCATCGACGGCGTTCAGCTTGAGGCTGTTCATGAAGCCGTCGACCTTGACCTTCTTGCCTTCGGCGCTGCTGTCGAAGTCCAGGTTCAGACCGGAGAAGCTGGCACTGGACGTGTCGTCCTTGTACTCCAGTGGCAGCAATTCGAGATTACCGCTGACCGAACGGCTGTAGCCGATATTGGCCACGCCCTTGAGCGGCGACACGTCTTTGGCGGCGGCGAACCATTTTTCGGTGGTGGCGTTCTTTTCCAGCGCGTAGTGACTGGTGGCCATGACCGGCAGCCACTTCAGCGACACCAGACGCGAGAACGGCAGCGGGCCGTGTTCGATGTGGTCGACGAAGAGCAGTTCCGGGTTCGGGTTCTGCTCACCGAAGAACGAGCCCTGGGCCTTGAGGCGATAGTGCGCGGTACTGCTGAACAGGCCACGGTCGAGGGAGACCAGCTCCAGGTCCAGACGCCCGTCGACGCCGGCCATGGAACGTTGCAGTTCCTTGTTGGCGTCCTGCACCGCCGTTTGCAGCACCGGCTCCAACTGCTTGCCGGTGTACCAGGCACCGCCTGCACTGACGACGCCAACGGCGACAACAAAACCCAAAAGAACTACGGCTGGCTTATTCATGAAGTGACCTGATCAAATCCTGTGAGAAGTGGGCTGTCTTCCTTGAACCCTGAAAGGGTTGGCTCAAGCCCGCCAAAAGCGGGGGAAGATTAGCACTGGCGGCCGCGAACGGCCCAGCTTTTCAGAGGGGTCAGGCCAGCAGATGGTTCACGAGTATTCCGAGTCGATCTCATCGAGCTGGTGATCAAAACTCTTCAACCGCGCCGTCCAGGTGTACACCAGCACCTCAAACTCGCGGTGGATCACCGCATTGCCGGGGGTGTCGGCCTTGGGGTCGCAGAAGTCCAGTTGGTAGCGCTCCCGCGCCATTTGCGCGGCGACGTCGGACAATTCCCGCGCATTATTCAGCCAATGCCTACCGTCGGCGACTTGCTGATCCAGGGCCACGCACTGTTTTTTCAGGGCTTCGAGGCTTTTTTCCAGGGGCGTGCCAGTGAGTTCACCCATGACTTCCTGGAAGGTGCGCCCAGGCTGCCAGTAGCTGCCCCAGAAATAGCGGTCGAATACGGTTTCGACGCGGCGCAGGGCGACCTTGGTGTCCCAGATCGCCACGCGGGTCTTGCCCTGTTCGAGCAGCCGACGTTTGATCCGATGGTTCTGGTAGGACGCCCAGGCCACCACGCCGATGGATAAGGTACCGATCACCAGGCAGGCGCTGTCGAGGAACACCATGGCCTTGTCGATTTGATGGGCGAGCATGACGCCATAGAAGTAGGCAGCCGATAACAACACCAGTGCGAAGAACACGCACCAGAAAGCGGGAGCATAAGGGTTTTTCATTATTGGAATCCCCATGAGCAAACGCGAGCAGTGTCAGGTGAGCGCCGTTGCCTGAAAAGCCACGGCGTTCACCTGACAAAGCATAGCTATTCGCTCAGGGTTTGCTGGCTTGTGCCGCTTGCGCTCGTCCGCTTTCCCAACCGCCGCCCAAGGCCAGGAACAGATCGATCTGGCTCATGGCAACCTGGGTGTTCGCCGCCGCCAGTTGCGCCCGTACATCGGTGTAGGTGCGGGTGGCTTGCAGGTCGGCGAGGAACGACGCGCGGCCGGCCTGGAAGAAGCGGTGCGTCTGGTCCGCCGCTTCCTTGGCCGACTCGCCGGCTTCGTTCAAGGCGTCGCGACGCTGCAACTGCGCGGTGTATTGCGCCAGGCCCGTCTGGGTTTCGCGGATGGCGTTGAGCACCACCCCATCGAAATGCGCCAGGGCGCCCTGGGTCGCGGCTTCGGCTTCGTGGATGCGTGCGCGGGCGCCGTTGGTCGGCACGGTCCAACTGATCAGCGGGCCGAACCCCCAGCGGTTGGTCGGTGCAGTGCCGAGGTTTTCCAGAATGCCGACGGTGCCGACCGTGGCGCCGATGCTGATGTCCGGGTACAGCGCGCCGGTGGCCACGCCGATACGCGCCGTCGCTGCCGCCAACTGGCGTTCGGCCTGGCGCACATCGGGACGCCGCTTGAGCAGCGCGGCGCCGTCGCCCACCGGCAGTAACTGAGCGATGTGCGGCAGCTCGGCACAGCTGCCGGTGCCCGCCGGCAATTGATCCACCGGCTTGGCCAGCAGCATCGACAGACGGAACAGACCGGCCTGGCGCGCCGCTTCGTAGCGCGGCATGTCGGCGCGCAAGGATTTGTATTGGGTTTGCGAGCGGGTCACCTGGGTTTCATCGCCGCGCCCGGCGTCGCGCAGGCGCTGGGTCAGGGTGGTGCTCTGAGCTTGCAGTTGCAGGGACTCGTTGGCAATCGCCAGTTCTTCGTTGGCCGCGCAGACCTGGGTGTAGGAACGCACCACATCCGCCACCAGGGTGATGCGCGCAATATCGGCGGCGGCCTGGGCGGCATCAGCGCTGGC
This sequence comes from Pseudomonas sp. RP-B7, assembly GCF_059803535.1. Taxonomy (NCBI): domain Bacteria; kingdom Pseudomonadati; phylum Pseudomonadota; class Gammaproteobacteria; order Pseudomonadales; family Pseudomonadaceae; genus Pseudomonas; species Pseudomonas sp. RP-B7. The sequence continues at coordinate 53,467 of NZ_JAPFHC010000015.1, read as the reverse complement.
CTGGGCGCTTTCGATCCCGCGCTGCAAGGTGCCCCACAGGTCGAACTGGTACGACGTGCTGATGCCGACACTGCCGATGTTCGCCACCGGCACTTTGTCTGCCAGCAAGAACGCCTCGCCGGATTCCTGCAAGCGCTGGGCCTCGGCCTTCACCCCGGCATTCCAGCCACCGGCGGATTCCGCCTGCTGCACCTGATACCGCGAACGCTGCAGGTTGGCGGCGGCCACGCGCAGATCGGTGTTGGAGGCCATGGCCTGGCGCACCAGTTCGTCCAGGCGCGCGTCGTTGTACAGTTTCCACCAGTCGGCCGGCACCGGCGCCGACACCACATTGTGGCCCTCGCCCGCGAGCTGCCCTTGCAGATCGCCGCGCTTCACCGCCGCTGCATCCGGCAGTTTGTAATCCGGGCCCACCGCCTGGCAGGCCGACAGCAACAACCCCAGCGCAGTAATGGCCAGCCGTTGCTTCATGGCTTGTCTCCAATGATCGACACCGTGGCCGTGCGTCCGGCGATCATGCGGAAGTCTGCCGGCACCTCGTCAAACGCGATGCGCACCGGAATCCGCTGGGCCAGGCGCACCCAGCTGAACGCCGGGTTGACGTTGGGCAACAGGTTGGCGCCGCTGCTGCGGTCACGGTCCTCGATACCGGCGACGATGCTCTGCACATGCCCGTGCAAACGGGCGTTGTCGCCGACCACCCGAATGTCCACGCCCATGCCGACGTGGATGCCGTCGAGCTTGGTTTCTTCGAAGTAACCGTCGATGTGGAACGAATTGCTGTCCACCACCGACAACACCGGACGCCCGGCGGTAACGAACTCCTGGCTGCGCGGCGCACGGTCGTTGACGTAGCCGTCCACCGGGCTGCGGATCACCGAGCGGTCGAGGTTGAGCTGAGCGGCGTCCACCGTCACCTGCGCTTCAGCCAGCGCCGATTGGGCACGGGCAACGCGGGACTGGCTTTCTTCCAGTTGCTCGCTCGGCACCAGGTTGCCCAGGCCACGGTTGCGTTTGTATTCGCGGTTGGCCTGGGCCAGGGTTTCCTGGCGGTCGGCGACGGCGGCCTGGGCTTGGCGCAGGGCCAGCTTGAAGCGATCCTGGTCGACGGCGAAGAGCACCTGGCCCTTGGTCACCAGCTGGTTGTCACGCACCTCGACTTGTTGGATCAGCCCGGACACGTCCGGGGCGATCTGCACGATGTCCGCGCGGATGTGCCCGTCGCGGGTCCACGGCGCAAACATGTAGTACATGACCATGCGCCACACCACGACGACCGCAAAGGTCACGATCAACAACGTGAGGACTACACGGCCGATGGTCAAAAACGGTTTTTTCATGTCATCAGGTATCGACTGAGTGAGTCCACCGCGCCCAGCAACAGCGCGTAGAGCCCCACGTTGAACAATGCCCGGTGCCAGACCAGGCGGTAGAAGTGGAGACGGGTCAACAACCCGTGTACCACCAGAAACAACACGTACGTAATGCCCATCAGCACCAGCAGCGTGGGCAGGAACACCCCGCTGATATCCAGATCACCGATCATAAAGGCGCTCCATCGGGTAGCGGCGCTTGCATCTCGGCGCCGCCAATGAACTCCACACCGGGCAACAACGCCAGGCGCAGGCCGGCCAGTGCGTGCAGCAGGTGCACGCGGGTATCGTCTTCGTCTTGCAGGCCCTGGCCGTTGAGCGCACGACGCGTGCGGTCGAGGGTCATCAGCAGACCGCTCGGCGCGGGCAAGCGTTCACCGGCCTTGAGGCAGGCCTTGAAGTAACCGCCGACACCTTCGACCACCTGGTTGAGCAGCACCCGTGGCACGCCAAGGATGCGCGGCGAGTAGGCCAGCAGGTCGAGCAGGTTCAGCGCCACGCGCAGGTCACGCAGGGCGATGCCGGTGTCCTGGCCGATGATCGCCAGGCGCGGCAGGTGCTGCATCAGGCGGTCGAGCATTTGCGCGGCGAGGTGACGGTGTTCGTTGAGGGTCGCCGGTTCAGTCATGCCGACAATGTCGTGCCAGCTGAAACGGGTCAGGCGCTTGGCCGCCAGTTCGGCACCGAAGGGTCGCGCGATCAGGGTCCACACAAAGGCGAACAACAAGCCTACGGGCCCGGCCAGGTTGACGTTGGCGAAGTTGAGAAAGTCCGCGTCATACGCCCCCTGGATGCTGATGAACGACGAGGTGTTGACCAGCGTCAGCAGCATGCCCAGGTAGAAACGCGGCTGCACGGTGAGCGTGCCGATGCAGATGAACGGCAACGCGAACGCCAGCACCAGCATCGGAAAATCGTGCAGGTTGGGCAGCACCAAAAACAGATAAAGGCTGGCGAAGAGCACCGACATCGCGGTCCAGAAAAAGAATCGATAGATCTGCGGCGCGGGGTCGTCCATCGAGGCGAAAAAGCTGCACGCCACGGCGGCAAGGATCACCGCGCTGCCGCCGTCGGTCCAGCCCAAGAGAATCCACAATACCGAGGCGACGATGATCGCGGTGACGGTGGAAAACGCCGAGTAAAACATCAGGCCACGGTCGAGGAACGGGGTCAGGCGACCGAGGCGCCAGTGGCGGTAGACGGCGCGCCAGGTAACCTGGCTTTCGCAGGCGATGGCAGCTTGCAGGCTGCGGCAGTCTTGCCACAGGTCGATCCATTCGCCGAGGCGATAGAGGGCGTTGGAGAACAGCAGCGTGTGGCGTTCGTCCAGCGCTTCGCCGCTGGGTTGCAGGGCTTCGAGTTGGTCGCGCAGGGCGCGCCAGCTGTCCAGCGTGGGGTTTTCTGCGCTGCTTTGCAGCCACTGGTTGGAGGCCTCCAACAGCGGCGTCAGTTGCTCGAGGTACTGCGGCGCACGCTGTTCGACGGCGTAGAGCGCGTCGTCGAGTTCTTCCACCACGGGCAGCAGGTGAATCATGCGGCCGCGCAGTTCCTTGGTGTTGCGCACCGTCTGCGGCCGCGCGCCTTCATGGGGCAACTGGCCGATCATCAGCTCCAGGGTGTTGAAGGTGGCGACCATGCCGCCGCGCAGGCTGCTGACTTCTTCTGGCGTGACGTTGCGTGTCAGAAAGCGTTGGCTGTAGACCTGGGCGTCGGCAAACCATTTGCTCACCGAGCCATCGAACACCGGCGCCAGGCGGCGTGGCCAGAACATCGCGCCGACCACAGCGGCGACGGCGATGCCAAGGAAGATTTCTTCGGTGCGCGCTTCGGCCACGTCCCACACGGCCAGCGGGTTATCCACCACCGGCAGGGCGATCAGCGGCAAGGTGTAGCCGGCCAGCATCAGCGCATAATTGTTGGCGGTGCGCAGGTGCATGGAGAGGAACAGCAAGATGCCGGTCCACAAGGCAATCACCACCACCAGCACATAGGGCGACTGCACGAACATCGGCACAAAAAACACCGCCGCCGCCGCGCCCATCAGGGTGCCGATGGCGCGGTACAACGCCTTGGAACTGGTGGGGCCGACAAACGGGCTGGAGACGATGTACACGGTGGCCATCGCCCAATAGGGGCGCGGCATCTGCATGAGCATGGCGATGTACAGCGCGATCATCGAGGCGGCGAAGGTGCGCACACCGTAGAACCAGTCGCGGGCCGGCGGGAAACCGGTAAAGAATCCGTTCAAAGGCTCGCCGCCTCGAAGGCCCGCAGCACGCGCAAGGCGGCTGCCATATCGTCGGGGGCGATGTCCGCCAGGACTTCCTTGCGCAGGCGCACCAGTTGCACTTCCACCGCCTGCACCAGCTCACGGCCACGCTCGGTGAGGCTCAGGGCCTTGGCGCGGCGGTCGTGAATGTCTTCGGTGCGGCACACGTAGCCGCCGTTGCACAACTGGTCGAGCAGGCGCACCAGCGACGGGCTTTCCATCCCCGAAGCCTGGGCGACTGTTACCTGATGCACACCGTCGCCGAGGCGGCCGATCATCAACAGCGGCACCGCGCAGGCTTCGGAAATGCCGTAGCTCACCAGCGTGGTCTGGCAGATTTTGCGCCAGTTACGGGCGCCCACCACCATGCTGCTGCTGAGGTTCATGTGAAGTTGTTCGAGGGATTGAGGCACTGGATAGTTCGCATACAGTTAGTTTGCTAACTATCAATATGGTGGATGAACGGAAGGCCGTCAAGTTTTGAAACACTTTTGCGGATGAGCGGAAAAATGAGGACAGGATTTCCCCAATGCCGTCAGTCAAGAACCAGAAAGAACAAAAAAGTAACTTCAGCAATCTCATGCAAAGCCCGCCCCACCTCCTCCTCGATAAATCCAAACACCTCCTCCCCCACGCTGTACTGAAACTGTTTCTGCGATGCCTGGATACCTTGCCGTCATTGTCCAGGCACATCATCACCAGCTTCGACAGATCACTGCCACGCACGTCAAAGCGCAGATTCACGGCCTTGATCACACGGTCACAACGATCGAGAAACTCGATTTCTTCACGCAGCTCTACCTCTAGCGCGCGGCGGACCATATTCGACGCAGCGGGTCGCGTCCCAGTAACGGTAGACCGTAGGGTGGCCGCTGAAGTCGAAGACCATTTGCTCGCCGTCCAGCCAGGTGACGTTCCACAAGTCCCGGGGCGGTTGGAAGAACGTCTTGAGCGCCTCCAGGCAGGCCTGTTCTTCGTGTTTCATCGCAACGGAAACCGGCAGCAGCAGGCCGTTTTCCAGGGCGCCGTAGTGGCAGAGGATTTGGTGGATCAGCAAGCGCGACAGGCGGCGAAGGCGAACAGGCTAGGGTCGAGTACAGCGTCTGCGGCAGGTGCAACGCTTTGGGGGACAGCGAGGCAATGACTAACCCGAGACATCGCGCAACCTCAGAAAAAGTTCACTTGCGCGATTAAAGCCCCGTTTTTTTCAACCCTCATCAGTTTTTTTCAACTTTTGTGGTTTTCGCGCAGTTTTTTACACCCCCCGCCCCTTCCTCAACAACACGTCCAACTCATCCACCAACTCCGCCCAGTCCGCATCCTTGCGTTTCTCCTCACGCAAAAACGCGCTCTGGCTGGGCGTCCAGAAAAACGCATCGGCCAGTTCCAGCTCGGGTTTGAGCGGCGAATGAACCACCAAGAATTTATCGATACTCTGCGCGTCATCCGGCAGTCCCAGCTGCTTGAACAACGACGACAAGCTATGCACAGGCGATTCCATGACAGATTCCTAAGAAGATGAGTCACCCGAGTCTAGCCCAGATGAACGCCCTGCCACGACCGCTCGACGCACCGATACGCTGACGGCGAGTGCGACTCGCCGTCAGCACCCGCCGATTACTTGACCACGGCAGGCGCCACCGGCGCGGCGATGTTGCCCGCCGCCCACGCCGACTCGCGACCGGCCAGGGCGGTGGCGATGCTCTGCACGCGGTCGGAGTCCAGTTGCTCGGGCAGCGGGTCGAGACCGGCGCTGGCGAAGATCTGGCCGTAGGCGTTGCGCAGGTCGGCGTAGGCCAGGTCGCGGCGCAGGTCGGCTTGCAGGGTGTTGAGTTCGCCCTGGATCAGGTCGAGCTCGCCGAGGCCAGCAGCTTGGTGACGGTTGCGCAGTTGGGTGAGGATCTGCCCGTCGATATTCGCCAGTTGCTCGTTGGTCTTGAACTGACGCACGGCGTCCTGGTAGTTGGCGTTGGCCACGTAGATCTGCGCCAGCACCGCGATGGACATCGCCTGGCGGCGGGCGGTGGCGACTTCTTCGCCGGCCTTGGCCACGTCGATGGCGGCCGGGGCCGAGATCACGTTGAACAGGTTCCAGGTGACCTTGGCACCGTAGTCGGCCCAGCGGTTGTCCACCAGGAACGAGTTGCTGTCGTAATGCCCGCCGGCGCTGAATTCCAGGCCCGGCAGCAGGCGCAGCATGGCTTTGCGGGTTTCGGCGGCGCTGATGCGGGTCTGGTAGTCCTGCTCGCGCAGCTCAGGACGGTTGGCCAGGGCTTCCTGTTCCAGGCTGGCGAGGTTGACCTTCAGTTGCGGCACGCTGTAGTCGTCCGGCGTGGCCAGCTTGAGCTCGGTGCCCATGGGCAGGTTGATCAAGGTCGCCAGCTCGGTCTTGGCCAGGGACAACGCGCGGCGCTGCTCCTGCAATTGGCGCGTGGCCTCGATCAGTGAACGCTGGTAGCCGAGGGCTTGCACCGGGTCGCCGATGCGTTGCTCGCTCATGCTTTGGCTGTTGCTCTGGGCCTGGTCGACCCGGGCCATCAGGCTGTCGATCTGGCCGAGCAAACGTTCGGCCGCCACGGCGCGCCAGTAGGCCGAGCGCACGTCTTGGACGATGGTGTTGATCACCTTGCGGCGGCGTTCCTGGATGATCAGGCGTTGGTCGCCTTGCTGCTTGGCGCTGATGTAGCTGACGCCAAAGTCGAGCACGTTCCACACCATGGTCAGGTCCGCCACGCGACGGTCGCGGTCCTGGGAGGTGGACGGTTCCAGGGACTGGGTGCCGGTACGCACACTCTGGCTGCTGGAGGCGTTGGTGTTGTTGCGCCCGGCATAACCGGCCGACAGCGCCATGCGCGGCAGCATGTCAAAGCTGGAGAGGTCGGATTGACGCTTGGCCAACGCCTCTTCCATCACCTTCAAACGGCCTTCGAGGTTGTACTTCACCGCGCGGGCCATGGCCTGGTGCAGGGTCAGCGGGCCGCTCAGCGGTTCCTGATCCTTGTACATGCCCTGCAGGTCGCTGCGAGCGCGCTGCTCGCTGACACTGCGTTCAATCGGCTTGCTGGTGACCGCACAACCGCTGATCGCCAGCGCCAGCAAGCTGGCGCCGAACAACTTATGACTTTTATTCATCCTTGGACTGCCCCTGTTCCCGCGCCTTGAATTAAGTGTGTTCAAGCCTGCATTCCGTTGATGCCGACCTGTTGCAGTGCGTGCGCCAGATCAATCACCTGGCGTTGTTGTACGTCGTTGATCTGCTGCAATTGTTGACCCAGGGTCGGCGCCCCCAACGTGCCGCCCGAGCCTTGGATCGATTTGCTGTCGAAGGCCTTGAAGCCACCGTCGTCACCCTGGGTTTCGCGGTTGAACAGGCCCGATAACGTGCTTGAGCCAAACACCCCGCCATCGCCGCCGCCAAACCCGAGGAACCCGGAGGCACCCGCCGCATTGCCGCCGTCCGTGCTGAACACCTGGGCGATATAGCTTGGCGCCAGAGCGTTGTTGCGGATAAAGATGTTGCCGATCGGCGGCAAGCCGCCGCCCGAATCACGCTGCTCGAACAGCGCCGGGAAACCAATCGGCGAGCCCAGGTTGCCGCTGGGCAGACCAAAGATGATCGGTTGCAGCGGCGCGTCCGGCGCCCCCGGTGGCGCCGTCGGGCCGGTGACACGGAACAGCGGGTCGCCGGTCAGCGCGACGGTGTTGATCGCGTAGTTGCCGGAGTTGCTGAAGCCGCTGCCGGCATTGCCCGCCGCATCCGTCACCAGGCTGGTGTCGAGGGTGATGAAGTTGCTCGGATCAAAGAGGTTGGCCGTCGGCGTCAGGGTGGCGGTCCAGGTCTTGCCGCCATCGCTGGTGGCGAGGTTGGACAAGGTGCCGTTGGCCACGCTCAAGTCATCCAGGTCAAAACCACTGACTTTTTCACTGAAGGTGAACGTCACGGTGGTGGTCTGGCCGACGGTCAGGTTCGGGTTGGCCACGGAGATCGTCGCGGTTGGCCGGTCGGCGTCGAGCGCATAGTTGTTGGAAATGGCGATGCCCGCACCGGCGTTGCCCGCTGCGTCGTTCACCAGGCTGGCATCCAGCACCACCAGGTTGGTCGGGTCGGTAATCGCGACGGTCGGCGTCAAGGTGGCAGTCCAGGTCTTGCCGCCATCGTTGGAGACGAGGTTGGACAACGTGCCATTGGCCACGCTCAGATCCGACAAATCAAAACCGCTGACCGCTTCGCTGAAGGTTACGGTGACCGTGGTGGTTTGCCCGATGCCGAGGACGGCGTCGGCCACGGTGATGGTCGCGGTCGGCCGCTGGGTATCGATGCTGTAGTTGTTGGAGGCGGTGGTGCCGACGCCGCTGTTGCCCGAGGCATTCGCCACGCCGCTGTTGTCCAGCACGATGAGGTTGCTGGTGTCGGTGATATTGCTGGTCGGCGTGAACGTCGCGGTCCAGGTGACGCCGCCATCGCTGCTGCTCACCGCACTCAGGCTGCCGTTGGCAAGGGTCAGGTCGGCGTTGGTAAAGCCGCTGACGGCCTGGCTGAAGGTAATGGTCACCTGGGAGGTTTCACCCGCCTTCAGTTGCGTGTCGGCCACCACGATGGTTGCCGTCGGCACCTCGGTGTTCACCGCATAGTTGGCGGAGTTGGTGGTGCCGGTGCCGCTGTTGCCCGCCAGGTCGGCGATGCCGGTATTGTTCAGCACGATCAGGTTGGTGGCGTCGGTCACACTCAGGGTCGGCGTGAACGTTGCCGTCCAGGTGATGCCGCCGTCGCTGCTGCTGACGTTGCTCAGGCTGCCATTGGCCACGCTCAGGTCGCTGTTGTCGAAGCCGGTGACGGCCTCGCTGAAGGTGATGGTCACCAACGAGGTTTCGCCCGGACGCAGGTCGCTGTCGCTCATGACAATCGTGGCTGTCGGCCGCTGGCTGTCGACGCTGTAGTTGTTGGAATCGGTGGTGCCGGAGCCGGCGTTGCCCGCCAGGTCGGCGACGCCGGTGTTGTCCAGGGTGATCAGGTTGGTGGTGTCGGTGATGCCGGCCGCCGGGGTAAAGGTGGCTGTCCAGGTGATACCGCCGTCGCTGCTGCTCACCGCGCTCAAGGTGCCATTGGCGATGGTCAGGTCGGCATTGGTGAAACCGCTCACCGCCTCGCTGAAGGTGATGGTCACCTGCGAGGTCTGACCGACGCTGAGGGCCGTATCCGCCACCACGATGGTCGCGGTAGGACGCACGGTATCAATCGCGTAATTGTTCGAGTCGGTGCTGCCGCTGCCGGCGTTGCCGGAGGCGTTGGCCACGCCGCTGTTGTCCAGGGTGATCAGGTTGGTGGCGTCGGTGATGCTGCTGGTCGGGGTGAAGGTCGCAGTCCAGGTGATGCCGCCGTCACCGCTGGTCACGGCGCTCAGGGTGCCGTTGGCGATGGTCAGGTCGGCGTTGGTGAAACCGCTGACGGCTTCGCTGAACGTGATGGTCACCAGCGAGGTTTCACCGATGCTCAACGCAGGGTTCGCCACCACGATGGTGGCTGTCGGCAGCACGGTGTCGATGCTGAAGTTGGCCGAGTTGGTGGTGCCCGCGCCAGCGTTGCCGGCCAGGTCGCTCACCCCCGTATTGTTCAGGGTGATCAGGTTGGTGGTGTCGCGGATGCCCACGTCCGGCGTGAAGGTGGCCGTCCAGGTGATACCGCCGTCGCTGCTGCTCACGCTGCTCAGGGTGCCATTGGGGACGCTCAGGTCGGCATTGGTGAAACCGCTGACCGCCTCGCTGAACGTAATGGTCACCGCCGAGGTTTCGCCGGCGCTCAAGCTCGCGTCGGAGACCACGATGGTTGCCGTCGGGCGCTGGGTGTCGATGGCGTAGTTGCTCGAATCCGTGGTGCCGCTGCCAGCGTTGCCCGCCAGGTCGTTGACGCCGGTGTTGTCCAGGCTGATCACGTTGCTGGTGTCGGTGATGCTGGCGAGCGGGGTCAAGGTCGCGGTCCAGGTGATACCGCCGTCGCTGCTGCTCACCGAGCTCAAGGTGCCATTGGCAATGGTCAGGTCGGCGTTGGTAAACCCGGTGACCGCTTCGCTGAAGGTGATGGTCACCAGCGAAGTTTGACCGATGTTCAGTGTCGTCTCCGAGACCACGATGGTGGCCGTCGGACGCGCGGTATCCATCGCGTAATTGTTCGAGTCGGTGGTGCCGCTGCCGGCGTTGCCGGAGGCGTTGGCGACACCGGTATTGTCCAGGGTGATGAGGTTGGTGGCGTCGGTGATGTTGGTGGTCGGCGTGAAGGTCGCGGTCCAGGTGATGCCGCCATCGAAGCTGGCCACGCTGCTCAAGGTGCCGTTGGCGATGGTCAGGTCGTCGTTGGTAAAGCCGGTGACCGCTTCGCTGAAGGTGATGGTCACCAGCGAGGTATCGCCGATTTTCAGGCTACTGTCGGCCACGACGATCGTTGCGGTTGGGCGCACGGTGTCGATGGTGAAGTTACCCGAGTTGGTGGTGCCCGTGCCGGCGTTGCCGGCCAGGTCGCTCACGCCCGTATTGTTCAGGCTGATCAGGTTGGTGGTGTCGTGGACACCCGCGGTCGGTGTAAAGGTGGCGGTCCAGGTGATACCGCCGTCGCTGCTGCTCACGGCGCTCAGGGTGCCATTGGGCACGCTCAAGTCAGCGTTGGTGAAACCGGTAACCGCCTCGCTGAAGGTGATGGTCACCAGCGAGGTTTCACCCGCGCTCAGGGCCGAATCGGCGACCACGATGGTCGCGGTCGGGCGCTGGCTGTCGACCGCATAGGCGTTCGAGGTGGTGGTGCCGGAACCGGCGTTGCCGGCGGTGTCGACCACGCCGGTGTTGTCGACGACCACATGGTTATTGCCCTGGGTGATGCCTGCCACCGCCGTCAGCGTCGCGGTCCAGGTGATGTTGTCGCTGGTCGACAGATTCGACAGCGCGCCGTTGTCGACCGTCATGTCAGCCAAACTGAAGCCAGTGACGGCCTCGCTGAACGTGATCGTGACCAACGACGTGCCGCCAATCCCCAGCGCGTTGTCGTTGACCACCACCGTGGCGGTGGGCCGCTGGGTATCGACGGCGTAGTTGTTGGAATCCGTACTGCCGCTGCCGACGTTCCCCGAAGTCGCCGCCTGCACCCCCGTGTTGTCCAGGGTGATCAGGTTGGTGGCGTCCGTCACATTGCTCGAAGGGGTGAACGTCGCGGTCCAGGTGATGCCGCCGTCGACGCTGTTCACGGCGCTCAGGGTGCCGTTGGCGACGGTCAGGTCGGCGTTGGTAAACCCGGTGACCGCTTCACTGAAGGTGATGGTCACCAGTGAGCTGGCGCCAACGTTCAAGGCCGGATTCGCCACGACGATGGTCGCCGTAGGCGCCACGGTGTCGATGCTGTAGTTGGCCGAGTTGGTGACGCCCGAGCCCGAGTTACCGGCCAGATCGCTCACCCCCGTATTGTTCAGGCTGATCAGGTTGGTGGCGTCGTTGATACCCGCGGTCGGGGTGAAGGTGGCGGTCCAGGTGATACCGCCATCGACGCTGGTGACGGCCGTGAGGGTGCCATTGGCAACCGTCAGGTCGGCGTTGGTGAAACCGGTAACGGCTTCGCTGAAGGTGATGGTCACCAGCGAGGTTTCACCGGCGTTCAGCACCGGGTCGGCCACTACGATGGTCGCGGTCGGACGCTGGGTGTCGATGGCGTAATTGTTGGAGTCGGTGGTGCCGCTGCCGACGTTGCCCGCCAGGTCGGCAATGCCCGTGTTGTCCAGGGTGATCAGGTTGGTGGTGTCGGTGATGCTCGCGCTGGGTGTGAAGGTCGCGATCCAGGTGATACCGCCGTCGCTGCTGCTGACCGCGCTCAGGGTGCCGTTGGCGATGGTCAGGTCGGCATTGGTAAAGCCGGTGACGGCCTCGCTGAACGTGATAGTGACCTGCGAGGTTTCACCGATTTTCAACGCGCTGTCGGCCACCACCACCGTCGCGGTGGGCCGCACGGTATCAATGGCGTAGTTATTGGAATCCGTGGTGCCGCTGCCGGCGTTGCCGGCCTGGTCGGCAATGCCGGTGTTGTCCAGGGTGATCAGGTTGGTAGAGTCGGTGATGCTGCTGGTCGGCGTGAACGTCGCGGTCCAGGTGATGCCGCCATCAAGGCTGTTCACAGCGGTCAGGGTGCCGTTGGCGATCGTCAGGTCGGCGTTGCTGAAGCCGGTCACCGCCTCGCTGAAGGTGATGGTCACCAGTGAGGATTCGCCGATTTTCAGGCTGCTGTCCGCCACGATGATCGTCGCGGTTGGGCGCTGGGTGTCAATGACGTAGTTATTGGAATCAGTGGTGCCGCTGCCCGTGTTGCCTGCCAAGTCGCTGATGCCGGTGTTGTTCAAGGTGATCAGGTTGGTGGTGTCATTGACGTTGCTGCTGGGGGTGAACGTGGCGGTCCAGGTGACGCCGCCGTCGCTGCTGGTAAGCGACGACACGATGCCATTGGCAACCGCCAGGTCGGCGGTGGTAAAGCCGGACACCGCCTCGCTGAAGGTGATGGTCACCGAGCTGGTTTGACCGATGCTCAGGGCAGTGTTCGCGACCACGATGGAAGCGGTCGGCCGCACCGTGTCGATGGCGTAGTTGTTGGAATCCGTGGTGCCACTGCCGGCGTTGCCCGCCAGGTCGGCGATGCCAGTGTTGTCCAGGGTGATCAGGTTGGTGGCGTCGGTGATGCTGCTGGTCGGCGTGAACGTCGCGGTCCAGGTGATGCCGCCATCAAAGCTGTTCACAGCGGTCAGGGTGCCGTTGGCGATCGTCAGGTCGGCGTTGCTGAAGCTGGTCACCGCTTCGCTGAAGGTGATGGTCACCAGTGAGGATTCGCCGATTTTCAACGCGGTGTCGGCGACCACAATGGTCGCGGTTGGCCGCACGGTGTCGATCGCGTAATTGGCCGAGTTGGTGGTGCCCGCGCCAGCCAAGCCGTCGTTGATCGCGACCACCCCTGTGTTATCGAGGGTGATCAGGTTGGTCGCATCGGTGATGTTGCTGGTCGGCGTGAACGTCGCGGTCCAGGTGATGCCGCCATCGAGGCTGTTCACAGCGGTCAAGGTGCCGTTGGCGATCGTCAGGTCGGCGTTGGTGAGACCGCTCACCGCACGGCTGAACGTGATGGTGACCAGCGAGGTATCGCCGATTTTCAACGCGGTATCCGCCATCACGATGGTCGCGGTTGGCCCCGGGGAATAAGCCGTGTTTACCGTGCCGCCGTCATTGAAGATGTTGTTCACGGCCGCTACGGAGGCGCCCGTGGAACCGCCGCCCAAGGCAGGGCCACCGGAGCCGCTGCCACCGACGTTGCCGCTCATGGCCGCAAAGTTGGCAGCCGTCATCAACAGCGTGCCTTTGTTCCAGATCGCGCCGACGCCTTTGCCGGCCGCGCCGCCCGGATCGGCGGAGCCACCCAGGCCACCACCGCCACCACCGCCGCCGCCGGCAGCGATGTTGTTGGTAATCACCGACGTGCCGACAACGGTCAGTGTGCCGGTGCTGCCGTTGTAGATACCGCCGCTGGCCGAGGCGCCCGCCCGGCCAGGTTTGTCCCAACCGGAGCCGCCGCCACCGCCGCCAATGGAAATCGTGCCATTGTTTGCCGTACCACCGGCGCCGCCACTGCTGTAGTCGGCCGCGCCCACGCCGCCCGCGCCGCCGGTGCTGCTGCCGCCCCTGCCGCCCATGTAGTTGGGGTTATAGCCGCCGCCGTTGCCGCCGGTGTTGGCACTGCCGGAAGTGCCGCCATACACGCCTGTACCAAAGCCGGAAGTACCACCGTGACCACCGGCTTGCCCGCCGAGCGCGCCGCCACCGCCACCGCCACCACCGACCGCGCCACCGACATAAGGCGCAGTAACCCCGCCACCGCCACCGCCGCCCGAGGCTGCGTTGCTGGTCACCGTGACATTGGTCAAGGTCAGGTTACCGTAGTTGACAATGCCGCCGCCCATGGCCGCCGTTCCGTCGGTCCCCGCCGCAGCGCCGTTGCCGGCGGCCAGGCCCTTGGTGATGATCAGCCCATCCAGGGTCGCGGTGACGCCGGAGTTGACCTTCAACACCTGGGTTTTGTACTCCCCGCTGATGGTCACGTCTGCCACGCCATCATTGTTGCGATCGCCGTCGATGGTGAGGTTCTTGGTGATGATCAGCTGGCTGTTGAGGTTGACCGTCATGTCGGCACCGAAGGCCACGGTATCCCCCGACACCGCGTCGCTCAGGGCCTGACGCAAGCTGCCGACACCACTGTCGCCGTTATTGAGCACCGTGATCGTCGCCAGGCTGTACTGATACCCCGACATGCTGCCGTAGGACAGCGCGGTGTGGCTCTCGATGGAGCCGGTGGCGATTTCCAGGGTCCAGTCGCTGCCCGCGCCGGTGCGGTTGGTGGACGCGGCAATATCGCGCCCGGTCAGCTGCGCCAGGGAGTCGACAAAGTTGACGCCCTTGTCGCCCGCCGCCGTGTTGCAGGCGTAGATCAGGATGTCGCCGCCAACGTTCATGTCCTGGCCGATCTGCGCCAGCACGTCGCTGCGGGCCGCGACGTTGTCTGCCGACAAATAGGTGTTGCCCAGCCACAGGTCCCCGGCGTTGCCGTGGGCGATGATCTGCACCGAGCTGACGCCCTGGTGGCTGCCCAGGTAATCGGCGATCTGTTGCAGGCCGTCCTTGCTCGCGTCCAGTTGCACCACCTGGGTGCCGGGGGCGACGCCTTTGAGCAGCTCGGCAGAGTCCTTGACCCGCGCGTCGACGAACACCACGGTTTCACCCGGTACGGCGACCGGGGCCGGGGTCACGGGCGCATCGGTTTGCGCATGGGTTTCGCTGCCGGTACCGGCGGGCTCGGTGGTCGGCGCCTTGGCGGCCGCATCGGCAGCCGTGGCGTGACTGTCGGCCTGCGCCACGTCAGCCACTGTGGCGGCGACCGCGCCGTCGAACAGCATGCGTGGTTCCAGGGACATGATCATCGGCGTCGCCTGAGTGAGGGCGCCTGTTGTCGTTTGCCGTGCCTTACCTTTGCTCCACCACATGCTGCTCACCCGCTTGTCGAATGCTGATACCCGCAAATAAAAAAGCCGTGATCAACTGATCGCGGCGTCGGCTTTGGTGCGAATCACATTGGCGGCGCTCAGGCTGCCGTCACGCCAGAAATCCATATGGGCGAACTGCTCGAACAGATCCGGCGGCAACAGGCTGCGGCGCGCTTGCAGCGCCACCCGTGGCTTGACCCGATGCAGGCCGGCCACGCCCAGGTCCTGGTCGAAATCCGGGGCGTCGTAGCTGAGGTTGTCGAAGTCATGCTCGAACCACGGCTCGCCGATAAATTCATAGACCAGCCGCATGACCCGCTCGGGGGCCTGGGCCAGCAGGTCGTAGTCGACGATCAGCATCGAGTCGGCGTGTTCGCCGTAGTACGCCTCTTTGAGCGCCGACCACGCATACCCGACCATGCGGTTGCGCTGGGCCAGGGTCTCGACGCGGCTGTACACGGTATTGCGCTCGACATCGTCGTTGAACAGCTTGGTGTTTTCGAAGGGATTGGCGCGGTACAGGCGCTCCAGGCTGTCCATGATCCACGCGACATTGCGCACGCAGGCGATGACTTTGGCTTGGGGAAACAGGTCATGCAGCGCCGGCATGCGCGCGCACCACTGGCGATTGGTGTCGAACACCACCGGCGTGGAGGTTTTGTCGGCGTAATAGGAATCAAACAGGCCGCGCAGCAGGCGGCGGCGGGTGTCGGCGTCGATCACCGAGCCAAACTCGCTGCCGGCGCTGCACTGCCCCAGCACACCATTGAACAGGGTGCCTACCGGGCTGCTCATGCCCGCATGAAAGCGCGGGTTCTGCAGCAGGATGGCAGAGAGTAGGGTCGAGCCGGAGCGCGGCAATCCGGAAATAAAGTGATACGGCAATCCATTCACCACTTTTTGTCAGACAATTCCTTTTGTCAGCGCAGCGTAGCTCAGGATTGATACAACCACTAGTGGGTAAATGCCACTATTTGCAGTCGATTTAATACCGATTCGAAATTAACGACATGCCTCAGGCTGCAAAGAAACAGGCCCCGTACACAGCACAAATAGCCGCGCCCTCGCCCCGCCGCCATCTTGCTGCAATACCTGGCGCCAACCGTCGGGGATCGGCGCGAAATCGTCGGGCATTTCATTGCTGCTGATCAGCCAGACGCGGCGGGTTTCGGCGGGTAAAGCCGACAGACGGTCGAGGTAAATGCGTCCGCCGTCCTGATCCACCAACGTCCCGAAGCCATAGGCATTCGGCCGGGTCGGGGTGCCGTCGGGCTTGGGCGGGGTGTAGAGCTGCAACTGGGCGTCGGTCTGGTCGTAATACACGTAACTCAAGTACCACATCATGTCGCTGAGTACGATGCGGTCGTCGTCCTGGTAATTGCGATTGACGAACTCCACCGGCACGTTGAACTGGTCATGCACATCCACCGTGGCATTGTTCTTCAACCCCAGCAGTTCAACGCCGACAAACACCACGAACAACGCCGCCCCCAGCCACGACAGACGGCTCGGCAAACGATCGATGGCCAAGGCCATGAGCAGCGGCAAGCCGATGGCATACACCGTCAGGTAACGTTCGATAAACACAGGCGATACAAACGACACGCCATACACCAACAGCACCGGCAGCAGCAGAAACAGCGCCAGCAGGCGCGCCGGCCGCAGGTTTTCGCGGTCTTTCCAGGCAGTCACCGCAACCACCGCCATCAGCGCTAGCGGGAACAGCCAGAACAGCGGCGCCCAGAAGCCGAGGCCTTCATCCTGCAGTACGAACTGCCAGATCATCGAGGGCACGGAGATCAGCGTAACCGGGTCTTCCCAGCCAATATCGCCGCCGACCTTGAGCTGCTCGACATGCTGGACCAGATCCAGCAGGTTCGGCAGCCAAGGCAGGTACAACACGACAATCGCCACATTGGCCCACCACCATGCCGGACGCGCGAGCAAGCGCTGGCCCGGCGCCTGGGAACGGTACAACAGGCCCAGCCAGGCCCAGTGCACCAGCACACACAACGCCGTGAAGTAATGGGTATAAAAAGCGGCCGCCATCAGCAGCACATAGGCCACCAGGCAACGCGTGCGCGCGGGCTGGCGCACCCAGTACACCAACGCCAGCGTGGCCCCCAGCAGCCACACCGCCAACAGCGAATACATGCGCACTTCCTGGCTATAGCGCACGGCGCTGGGGAACAGCGCCAGCAGCACGCCCGCCAGCAAGGCAGCGCGACGCGTGGACAGCAGCCGCATCAGCCACATTCCCAGGCCTACGGCGAATACGCCGGGGATCGCACTCATGCCGCGAATCGACCAGATGCCGTCGCCAAACACCTCGATCCAGCCGCGCAGCATGAAAAAGTACAGCGGCGGGTGCACATCATGGGCCGCGTGAAACCACAGGTCGTCAACGGCGTATTCGCTGAGCAGCAGGCTTGAGCCTTCGTCGCCCCAGATCGCCGCCGCCGTCAGGCCATAGAACCGCACGGCCATGGCCAGCGCCAGGATCGGCACCCACCATAGCCGGCTCAGCCAGCCGCTGCCTTCCCAGGCCTGCGCCACGGCAAATGTACCCACTTTTTCGTCTTGCTCGACCACAGACCGTCGCACCTCAAATCCCCTGACACTGCCGGTTTCCCCGGCAAAAATTGCGCATGCGCCAACAGGCGCAACTCTAGGGCATAAGCCTGGGTTTCGCTCGCGGTTTCGCATTGGCCAGGCGCTGCGCAAAAGTGCGTCTACGCTCTGCGATGACGCCGGATCGATTGGCGCCACTCCATACCTAAGAGCTCACACAAGGATTCGCGACTCATGGAAGTATTTATCGGCACCATCCAGTCTTTTGCCTTTAACTACGCCCCCAATGGCTGGGCGTTATGCAACGGCCAGGTCTTGGCTGTGCAACAGAACGCCGCACTGTTTGCGTTGATCGGCACCTTCTACGGCGGCAACGGCCAGTCCACCTTCCAACTGCCGAACCTGCAAAGCCGCTTGCCGATGGGCATGGGCCAAGGCACAGGCTTGTCGGCGCGGGTTATCGGCGATTTTGCGGGCACCGAGTCCGTCACGCTGCTGGCCGGCAACCTGCCCGCCCACACCCATGGCGCGGGCACGCTCGCCGGCAGCACCACGGTGCAACTGACCAGCGTCGTCAGCAACTCGGTGACGGTACCTACGCCGACCAATGCCTATATCGGTGCTTCCGGCCCAGGCCCCGGCAGCGCGACGATCTATTCCGATCAACAAGGCGCCAACCCGGTGCCGCTCAAGGGCGTCAGCACCACGGTGGTCGGCGACACGGCGGTTGCCGGCCAGAGCCAGGCCTTTGCCACCCTGAACCCTTACCTGGCGATCAACTTCAGCATTGCCCTGATCGGGCTCTACCCTTCACGCTCTTGACCCGCCCCCAATCAACCCCGCATTGGTAGTGAGCGGGCTCGCCCCGCGCTGGGCGGCGAAGCCGCCCCAATCGGTCCGCCGCGGTGTTTCAGACAAACCGAGGAGCCTGGATTTGGGGCGGCTTCGCCCCCCCAGCGCGGGCAAGCCCGCTCACTACGAGGAGCCAAAGCATGTTGAATTTTGTCACTCTGGAACATTTTCGTCCTCTGCTGGCTCAGCCCAGTGTGCTGTACCTGCCAGATGGCTCGGCGTTGCAGATCCAGGTCCAGGGGCTGCGCCCGGCGCCGGAGGCCAGCTTGCCGGGCAGTGCACGGGAGGGCTTCAGTGTGTCGCTCAATAGCCTCGGGCCGACGGATTTCGTCGACGGCTTGTGCCGCCTGCCCTTGCCGGATGTATGCCTGGAACACGTGTTCGTATCCCGCGAGCCGGCCATGGGGCGCGACGGCGAGCGCGGTTACTTCTGCATCGTGTTCAACTGAGACGGGTACCACACCAGCCGTTGCGCGGCCGGTGTCTGTTCTTCCACGCGAAACCCCAGCGCCAGGTAATGCTGGCGCGCATGGGGGTTGCTCGCCCACACCACCGTCGCCACCGGGCAACACACTTGGGTGGCGGCCTGCTGCACGCTGTGCAGCACCGCCCGGCCGAAACCCTGGCCACGTGCGGCAGGGATGAACGCCAGGTACAGCACGCGGATTTCATTGGCGCCGAAGTCGGCACTCAAGGCACCGATAGGCGTGCCGAGCTTTTCCACCACGTAATGCAGGGCGCCTGGAAACTGCTGATCCATGCCCCGCTCCTGCACCTGGAACTGCTGGGCGATGACCTCTTCAACGACCTCTTGCTCGCCGTCGATCCACTGCAAATCCGCGCGCGCCGAATGGTAGAGCTTGTGCAAAAACGGCCCATCGCTGGCCCGTGATGGGCGCATCGCCAAGCCCTGCGCCAATCCGCCATTGTTGTTCATCATCGCCTGCCACTCCTTGTCAGAACCCGCTTTCCCTAACCCCCAACGCCGCCGCCCGCCGCCAGGCCGTGCCCAGCACCGACTCACTGCGCCCTTGCAACAGCACCACGCCGCGCAACGGTTGCCGGGGTGTCTCGATCGCCTCCAGGCTTTTGAGGCGCGCACCATACTGCGCCTGCACCGGCGCCGGGCGCTGGTTTTCGTCGCGGCGCACGGCAATCGGCCCGTGATGGTCGGAGGTCAGCGCCTCCTGATCCAGATAAGCCACGCCGTTGGCGTCGATGTCGGTCAGTTGCACCGGGATCGCGGCGTGCATCGGGTCATCGGCGATAAACCGCCCGGTCGCCCCAGGCCCGACTCGCCACAGCTGCGCCTCGGCCAGGTAGCCGCGCAGGCGCGCGCCCTCTTCCACCACCCGCACCAGCGCATCCTTGGGCGACAGCCAGCGACCCACGCTCAATTGCGGCAGCACATCGCGTACCGTGCCCCCATGGGGCGCACGCAACAGCAGGCGTTCGCGCTGGGCAGCGAGGCCACGGTATTCGGCCAGGGCCTGGGACAGGCGCTGATCGTTGATCCCGGCGTCGGCCGCCGTTTCACTACGCCCGGCCTGGCGGCGCATCTGCAACTGCAGGATCTCGACTTCGCGACGCACGATGCTCTGGCGCGCGTCGAGGTCCGGCGACTCCAGTTCGATCAGCACCTGGCCCTGGGTCACCGCCTGCCCGTCCACCACCCGCAGCGCCTTGACCCGCGCCGCTACCGGCGCATGAGACGCGCTGACGCGACCGGCCTCAAGCATGCTCGGCAGCTCCACCGCGCTGCGCCACGGCACCACCAGCGCCAGCACGATCAACCCCAATCCGAGACTGCTGAGCAACACCCGAGGTGTATGGGCCTGGCTGCGGCGGCTCCACCACTCACGCCACTCCTTGTAGATCGGCAGGCAGATAAACCACGCCAATTCCACCAGCATCAGGAAGATCCCGAGCAGCTTGAAAAACAGGTGATACACCGCCAACGCGATCCCGAGGAACAGCGCCGCGCGCCACAGCCACGCCAGGTAGCCCCACCACAACAGGCGGCGCCGCATCGTCGGCGACCACGGTTCCGGCGCCGGTTCGCCATAGCCAAACAGCAGCTCCCGCAGACGCCAGCGGCACAGTGCGAAAGCGCGGCCTTGCAGGTTGTCGACGCCCCATAAATCGCTGATCAAAAAGTAACCATCGAAGCGCATGAACGGGTTGAGGTTGATCGCCAGGGTGGTCAGCCAGGTGGCGCTGGCCAGCATGAACGCCGCCGTGCGCGCCGGTCCGTCCGGCAGCAGCGACCAGGCCAGCAAGGCGATGCACGCCAGCAGCAGCTCGGCCATCACCCCGCCGGCGCCGATCATCAGGCGCGCGCGGCGATCATTGACGCGCCAGGCGTCGCTGACATCGGTGTAGAACATCGGCAACAGCACCATGAAGGCCACGCCCATGCTCTGCACCCGACAGCCGGCACGCTTGGCCATGAACGCATGGCCGAATTCATGGCACAGCTTGGCGAAGAACAGCGCCACGCCAAACGCCAGGGCGCCGCCGAGGCTGAACAGGTGCGGGAAGGTCGCCAGGAAGCGCTGCCAATCGCGCGCCACCAAAAAGACCCCGAGGCCGAGGATCATCGGCAAACCGTAACGCAACAGGCCCGGGCCAAAGCGTGCCAGCCACGGCCAGGCGCGGTTGAGAAACGCGTCCGGGCGCCACAGCGGGATGCGGAAAAACAGGTATTGATGCAGCAGCACCTGCCACAGGCCCTGCTTTTGGGCGGCGGCTTTATACAGGTAGCTGGCGCGTTGCTCCGGGTCGAGGGCAGCGATCAGGTCATGGGCGCGCAGAAAGCTCAACAGCTCGCTGACCTCGCTGTCCCCCAAGGGCAAGCCCGGCTCGCGGTTGGCCGCTTGCAGGACTTTTTCCGCATCGCCCAGGGACCAATGCCGCAGCAGGCGGATAGCCGTAGCGCCCAACTTGAAATAGCGCCCACGCACCGGGTCGGCGAGGGTCCAGCGCGGCGAACCGTCCAATGCCGCGCCGGCGCTGGACAGTTGCAGGTCGTCACGCAGCCTGGGCAGGCTCATCACAGGCCCACGCTTTGACGCAGGCCCGCCAGCGGTCGACGCAGCAAGTACAGCGCCAGCGGCGCGCGGTCGCCATACAGCTTCGCGGTGCCACGCAGACCGATGCGCGGCGGCGCGTCATCGAACTGCGCATCCAGGCGATAGGCCAATTGCCCGCCCGGCGTAGGCTGCGCCTCGTACGCGGCACGTTGCAGGGTGGCGAGGTGGCGTTGCAGCGGGTCACTGTCGAGGAACAGCGCGACCTGCGCGTTGGGCGCCAGGGCAATCGCATCGCCCACCGCCAGTTCGATGCGCAACTCGGCCTGGCCGGGGTCGGCGATCTGCAACAGGCGCTCGCCGGTTTGCACGGGTTTGCCGGTCCAGCGCTCGGCGTCGGCGAACACCGCGATGCCGTCGCGCTCGGCACGCACCTCGCTGCGCTTGAGCAGCTCGCGGGCGTAATCGCGTTCGGCGCGTTTTTGCTCGACGCGCGCGGCCAGCAGGTCGATGCGCGAGCTGGATTCGGCATCGGCAAACGCACGTTGGGAATTGGCCTTCAACTCCGCTTCCGCCACGCCCAGGGCCCGCGCCGCCACGTCCGCCTGGGCGGTCAGAGTGGTGCTTTCGAAGCGCAGCAGCAGGTCGCCGGTTTTCACGCTTTGGTTGGGTTTGACCAGGAACTCGGCAATCACCCCGTCCAAGGGCGCCGCGACGACTTGCCCGGCCAGTGGCACCACTTCGGCAGGCGCCAGCACCGATTGGCGCACCGGGATCAGCAGCATCAGCAACAACCCGAGCACCACCGCCACCTGACGTTTGCGGGTCAGGCGCAGGCGCCACGGCTGGCGCGGTTGCAACGCATGCCAGGCATGGCTGTAGGTGTCGCCCAACTGCGCCAGCAAGACTTGCTCGGCCGGGTTCCACGGCGTATCCCGCGCCAGCCACAGGCCACCAAACACCTGGCCTTGGGGGTTGATCAGCGGCAACCAGAACACATGTTCGGCCGACAGGCTCTGCCAGTCGGCGCGCACCGCGTCGCTCAATAGCTCGGCGGGCACCACGCGCGCGGTCTGGCCGAGATCCAGCTTGTGCAACTGCGCCACCGCCTGCTCGACAAACGCCACGAACGGCGCGTTCGGGTCGACGCTGCTCACCGCTGTGACCGCCTGCACCTTGCCCGCGATCAACAGCGCGGCGTGGCGATAGCCGAACAGCGCTTGCCCATCGTTGACCAGGCTGTAGGCCAACTGCTCGGTGGTGCGGGCGGCGCGGGTCTGGCGTTCGAGGTCGAGAAACTGCGCGAACACCCGCTCGGTGTTCCCCGCCATCGGTGCGTTCATTGCAACTGCGCGAAGTGGGCGGTACCGCTCATACCCGCCATCAAACCGGCGGCATTGGGCAGGGTAGCGACCAGCAGCAGCGTCTGGCTGCCCTCATCGATGCGCGCGCCGAGGCGTTTGACCGTGGCATTGAACGCCTGGCCGGTTTCGTCGGGGGTGAAATTGAAGGTCTGCCCGGGCTTGAGTTTGCCCATCCAGCGCGACGGCACCAGCAGGTGGATTTCCAGGCTGCGGTTGTCGACGATTTCCAGCAGCGGCGCACCCGCCGACACGCTTTCATAACGCTGGACCTTGCGCTGCACCACCTGGCCGTCATACGGCGCCAGCACGCTGCAACGCTTGATCTGCACCTGATAGACCTGGGACTGGGCCTGGGTCTCGGTGAGCTTGGCCTCGGCCCGCGCCACTTCGAAACGCCCGACGGAATTGAGCGAGGCCAGCTGTTTGTTGTGCGCCAGTTCTTCACCGGCGCCACGGCTGGCGGCCTGGGCGGCGTTCAGTTGGGCCTGGTAGGCCGAACAATCGAAGCGCGCCAGGGTGTCGCCCTTCTTGAACGACTCGCCTTCGCTGAACGGCAGTTCGACGATGCGCCCCGACAACTCACTGGCCAGCATCGCCTGGTCGCGGGCCCGCAGCACACCGCGCGCTTCGCTGGTGGCACTGGCGGCAGTCGCCGGCGGCTGATCCAGCAAGGGATCTTCAGCCATGGCCAGCGGCGCCACGCCCAACAGGCAGGTAAAACCCAACATCAGTGCATTCAATTGCTTCATACGGTCAACTCCCTGACATACAGCGCAGTCTATGTCAGAGAAATTAAATTGCCACTACCCTCAATCGGACAAATCTACGATTTGTGTAGGGCTTCACCGAAGCGATTGTCGGATCAAGCTATGATTGCCGCCCTCCAAGGACTCAGGATCAAGGACACGTCATGCGCATCGGTTTTCTGTCACCCCTGGCACTGGCTCTGCTGGCCAGTGTTTCCCTGCCCGCAGCGGCCAGTTCCGACAACTTTTGCTTCCCTGACTGGCGCGTCGCCCGCAGCAGCCTCGACCGTTGCAACAACCTGCCGTTCCTGAGCCCGGGCAATGACAGCCGGGCCAACCTGCGCCTGATGCTTGCCGACAAAAAAGGCGCGCCGCTGACGCCGAATGCCTTGGACGAAGATGACCTGGCCCAGGGTTTCGGCGCGGTGCCGTTTCCACAGTACCGCCTGGCCCTGGCCTCCAACGGCGAGACCGAACCTGACTCCGACGATTCCCCTACCGCCGAACTCGACACCCTGCTCGAGCCCCTGGGCATCAAGCGCGAAGACTACAAAACCGCCGGTGAAGGCTTCGTCAGTGGCGAAGGCAGCCGCTGCCGCAGCAACGACGACAGCAGCGCCACCGCGTTTATCCGCCAGGTCGCCAAGGCCGACATGCCCCAGGCCGAGCGCGAACTGCTGGCCAAGGCGCGCCTGCAACTGCTCACCACCTGCGACTGGGACGGCCCGGTGGTCGCGGACCCGCAGCAGATCCAGTCCACCGACGGCCAACTGTTTCGCACCTACCTGCAAGCCGCCGCCGACTTCTACAGCGGCCGCTTCGCCGAGGCCGAGCGCGGCTTCAGCGCCGCCGGCAGCGCCACTTCGCCGTGGCTGAAAGAAACCGCGCGCTACATGGTTGCGCGCAATGCGCTCAACCAGGCCCAGGCCAACACCTATGACGAATACGGCGTGCCCGACCTCGAACGTGTGGATAAAACTGCGCTGGCCACGGCCGAGCAAGGCTTCGACGGCTACCTGAAGACTTATCCACAGGGCGAATACAGCGTTTCTGCACGCGGCCTGCTGCGTCGCGTGTACTGGCTGGGCTTTGACAGCGAGAAGCTGGCCGCCGCGTTTACCTGGGCGCTGACTGAAGCCAGCGACGCGCAGCGCAACGTATCGGTGGATGAACTGGTGGAAGAGGCCGACCTCAAGCTGCTGATGTCCAGCGGCGACACCGTCAACACGCCGATGATCCAACTGGTCAGCGACCTGATGGTGATGCGTGGCGGCGAGCAACCGGCGCTGACCCGCGCCGACCTGGAAAAACAAAAGTCGGCGTTTGCCAGCGACCCGGCGCTCTACGACTACTTGCTGGCCGTGTGCGCGCTGTTCGTCGAGCAGCAACCGGACGCCGCCTTGAAGCAATTGCCGCAAAGCGTGCCAGCGAGCCTCAACTACTTCGCCTTCAGCCAACAGACCCTGCGCGCCCTGGCCATGGAAGCCAAACAGGACTGGAAAGGCGCCGAGGCGCTGTGGCTGCAACTACTGCCGCTGGCGAAACTGCCACTGCAACGCGACCAGTTGGAATTGGCCCTGGCCATGAATTACGAGCGCAGCGGCCAGCTGGCCAAGGTGTTTGCCGCCGACTCGCCGATCAGCGCCAACCAGGTGCGCTACATCCTGCTGCGCAACGTCGCCGGGCCTGAACTGCTGCGCCAGCAGATCGCCCAGGCCCGCGACCCGCTGGAACGCGAAACCGCGCAATTCGTGCTGCTCTACAAAAACCTGCTGCGCGGCCAGTTCGAAAGCTTCGCCGACGACCTCAAGCAACTGCCTGTGCCTGCGTCCGAAGACAAACTCGGCACCAGCCTGGGTTATGTCTACGGCGGCAACCAGACCCTGCGGCTGTTCCAGTGGAACGGCGACAAGGCCGAATCCGGTTACGTCTGCCCGAGCATCGCGCAAACCGCCGAGGCCTTGCAGGCCGACGCCAAGAACCCACAGGGCCTGAACTGCATCGGTGAGTTCATCCTGCGCAACAGCCTCGACGGCATGCCGCTCGAACAAGCCCGCGCCGCCGGTAGCCTGGGCAGCACCGCATCGGACTTCAAGGGTGAAACCTTCTCGCGCCTCGACGGCTACCGGCAGGTGATCGGCGACGCCAAGGCGCCAAAGAATGACAAGGCCTACGCCTTGTTCCGCGCCATCAACTGCTACGCACCGGCCGGCTACAACAGCTGCGGCGGCAAGGACGTCGAGCCGGCGGTGCGCAAAGCCTGGTTCCGCCAGCTCAAAAGCGGCTTTGCCGACACCCAGTGGGGCAAATCGGCGCAGTACTACTGGTGAAGCCGCTGTGGCTCGCCTGGCTGCTGCTGGCCAGCCCGGCGTTCGGCGCCGTCGACGCCCGCGACTATGACGCCTTCTGGCTGTGGAGCGGCGTCGCACCGCAGCCGGTACTTAAACAGGCCAACACCCTGTACATCCTCCAGGGCCAGATCAACGCCAACCGCCGCGCCCCCGAACGCGGCGCGCAACTGATCGCCCAGGGCATCGGCGTGCCACGCCTGAGCCGTGGCGACATCTGGGTGGTGTACCGCGCCCACACCCTGCGCTGGCCGGAGGCGGTCTACAGCCAACTGCTCGGCCAGGTGCAACGCTGGCGCGACGCGGGCAACCCGGTGGTCGGCATCCAGATCGACTTCGACGCCCGCACCCAATACCTGCACGAGTACGCCAGCTTCCTGCGCGACCTGCGCCAACGCCTGCCGGCCGAGCTGAAACTGAGCATCACCGGCCTGCTGGACTGGAGCAGCAACGCCGACCCGGCTGCCATCGCCCAGCTCAAGGGCGTGGTGGATGAGGTGGTGGTGCAGACATACCAGGGGCGACACAGCATCCCGGATTACGCGGCGTATCTGCCACGGATGAATCGCATGGGGCTGCCGTTCAAGGTCGGCTTGATTCAGGGTGGAGCGTGGGAGGAACCGGGGTATTTGAAGGGGAGCGAGTGGTTTCGGGGGTATGTGGTGTTTTTGCAGAATCGTTGAAGGCGTCTTGCCTGAAAAACCCCATGCAACAAACCGGCGTCCACGGTTCATTTGAACCGTGGACACTGGGTTCTACAGAAAAGGGAAATACAGCGCTTCGATTACTGCAAACGCCCAGAAAATCATGCCGATGAGAATCCAGATGCCATTGGCCCACGTCAAACGACTGTTGGCCTGGCCCTGGGGATCATTTTCCAGATGGTTCACCGCCTGCTGGATTTGCACGGACAATGCAGCCTGCACGATGAGCAGGCAGAGGCTGATCTTCAATCCGTTGAAGGGCGAAACATACCAGAGGAAGGTTAAAGGCAAGAACGTGCAGGTGATCCAACCTAAGGCAAAACACCGCGGCCACCATCGATAAGGTCGCTCTTTCAAATCAAGCACACGTTTGATGTTCATCGCCAACGCGTAAATGAAAAAAACCGAGAAAAAAGCCCGCACCAACGGCAGCACTCGAGCCCCCGTTGCGGCGCGATAAAGGCTCCAATGTTTGTAGGACCAGTAAAAGCTATAGAAACCCTGGGACAACAACACCATCAGTAATAGTTTGCGCGGCGCTACCACGAAAAACGTAGGTTGCAGCGCGGCAGGCGGGCTTAGATTGGCTTGCGGAGGGGCATAGGGGTTATCGAATGGCATGGACTCTTTTCCTTGATAAGTCGGCGCCAGAGGCTAATGCGTAACCCCGCCCAATCCGTCAGCGTGAGCAAAATCAAGAGTGCTCCTACACGCCACTTCCTGTGGCGCCAGACTCTTCCTACACACCAGCCTGCATCCGCAGAGTCTGCCTACCAGTCGTAGGTCACGCTCGACACCGCCGTCCGCCCTTCCCCGTAATAACAATCCAGGTCACTGGTGCACTGCGACAGGTAGGTCTTGTTGGTGAGGTTCTGCACGGTCAGCGCCAGTTTCACGCCCTTGAGTTTCAGCGGCGAGCGGCTCAGGTCGTAGCTCAGACTGGCGTCGTAGACGCTGTAGGACGGCACGCTGAAGGCACCTTCGTAGTAGTCGCCCAGGCTTTGGCGGGCGTAACGCACGCCCAGGCCTGCGCCGAGGCCGGCCAGTGGGGTGTCGCCGAGCACGTTGTAGTTGACCCACATCGACGCGGTAAGCGGTGAGATGCCGGCCGGGTGGCGGCCCTGGCGGCCTTCTTCGTCCTTGGTGTATTTGATGTCGTTGCGTGCAGCCGAGGCGATGATCTCCCAGGCATCGTTGAGCACGGCCTTGGCTTCCAGTTCCACACCGCGTGAGCGCATGGCGCCGCTCTGGGTGCTGAACGTGTCATTGGGGTTGGTGGTGATGACGTTTTCCTGGTCGAGTTGGTAGACCGAGGCCTGCACAAAACTCTTCTGGCCAGGTGGTTGGTATTTCACGCCGACTTCGTATTGCTTGCCGGTAGACGGATCGAACGGCTTGCGGTCGACGTTGGTGCCGGTCAGCGGCAGGAAGGATTCGGAGTAGCTGATAAACGGCGCCAAGCCGTTATCGAACAAGTACACCAGGCCCGCACGGCCGGTGAAGGCTTCGTCCTTGCTGGCGAAGCGTGTTTTTTGCATCGGTTCTTTATTGACCACGCTGGCCCAGTCGTAACGGCCGCCGAGCACCAGCGCCCATTTGTCCCATTTGATCTGGTCCTGCACGTACAGGCCGGTCTGGCTCAGGGTGCGGTCCCAGCGGTACGGCTGGCGGTAGTCGATGTGCTGGCCGTAGACCGGCTTGAACAGGTCGATCGCCGCGGCGGTACGGTCGTAGAGGCCGTGGAACAGCGAGCCGGAGTGGTAGTAATCGAGGCCAAAAATCATCGTATGGGACAGCGCGCCGGTGTCGAATTCGGCCTGGGCGATGCTGTCGACGCCAAACACTTTGTTGTTCTGCGCCCAGTCCACTGCGTAACGTTGCAGGTAGCGTTGGTCCTGCACCCCGGTGGCGGGGTTGGCGACGAAGGCGTAGCCGTGCAGTGGCGCGGTGTAGCGGTCGTCGACCTCGGCGTAGCGGGCGTTTTGCTTGAGGGTCCAGGTGTCGTTGAGGCGATGGGCAATCTCGTAGCCCAGCACATACTGCTCGCGGTTGTACTGGTTGACGCCCGGCTCGCCGAGAAACAGGTCGCGCTTGATCTTGCCGTTGGGGTTGGCCCACAGGGTGCCGGACGCCGGCAGGCCTTGGGCTTCGGGCACGCCTTTGTCTTTCTGGTACTGGGCGAACAGGGTCACGCTGGTGTCGTCGTTGGGCCGCCAGGTGAGGCTGGGGGCGATGAACTGGCGTTTGTTTTCGACGTAGTTGATTTCGTCCTGGCCATCGCTGAACAGGCCGGTCAGGCGATAGAGAAACTGCCCTTGTTCATCCAGCGGGCCGCCGAGGTCGATGGCCGCGCTTTTGTGCTCGTAGGTGCCGGCCTCCAGCACCACTTGGTGCACCGGGGTTTCGCTGGGGCGCTTGCTGACCATGTTGACGATGCCGCCCGGTTGGTTCTGACCGTACAACACCGAGGCCGGGCCCTTGAGCACTTCGATGCGTTCCAGGGAGTACGGTTCGATCTGCAACGCGCCGCCGGTGCTGCCGCCGCCGTAGGGCAGGTGCAGGCCGTCGAGGTACAGCGGGGTCGGCGAGAAGCCGCGCGAGGTCGGCTCATCGAACAATTTGACCCGGTCCGCAAAGCCGCCCGCCGCCATGCCCGGCGTGTAGAGCAACGCCTGGGTCACGCTCTGGGCACCGCGCGCCTTGATCTCGGCGGCGCTGATCACGTTGATGGTCTGGGGGATTTCCACCAGCGCCGAGTCGGTCTTGCTGCCCGAGGCGCTGCGCGTAGCGACGATACCGTCCACCGGGCCCCAGGCGCTTTCCCGGGCTTGCTCGCCGCTGATCTGGGTGGCGCCCAGTTGCAACGGGCCGCCGCCGGAAATCGCCTGCAACGACCAACCGCCCTGGGACTGCATCGCCACCAAGCCGCTGCCCGCCAGCAACTGCTCCAAACCGGCGCCCACCGCGTAACGCCCTTGCAGGCCGGCGCTGCGCTTGCCTTCGGTGAGTGAGGCGTCCACCGAGAGCAAAATCCCCGAGGCGCTGGCGAAGCGGTTCAATGCCTGGTCGAGGCTGCCCGCGGGAATGTTGTAGGCGCGCTGTGTTTCGGCGCTTTCAGCGGCTTGAACCAGGCTCGGCAGCAGGGGCACGGCGGCCAGCAGGCCGACAAACACGCCACGGCGCAGGGCGCGGGCCAGGGGTTGGATCTGGTGATGCGGCATTGCAGGACTCCCCGTGAGATCGCTTCTTGATTGGCTTTCAAGAGGTATCCCGAGCGGGATGCAAAAACCGACAAGTGCTTGGCAAACTTTTTTCAGACCCGTGCCTTGATCGTCACCCAGTAGCGCGTCACCGCCTGCACCTGTACCGGTAACGAGCGCTCCAGCGCGGCGAGGATCGCGTCGGTGTCGTCCAGCGGAAACACCCCGGTCAGCAACAGGCCGGACACCGCCTGATCACAGCGCAACAGCCCCGGACGATAGCGGCTCAACTGCGCGACAAACGCGCCCAGGGGCTGGCGTTCGGCGATCAGGCGGTGCTCGGTCCAACTGCTGGCATTGGCGTCCACCGCCGTCAACGCCGTGCTCTGCCGAGGGTTGAACCACAGGCTGTCGCCAGCCTTCATCTGCACCGCCGCGCCGTGCAGCGGGGTCACGCGCAGGCGGCCTTCGTAGAGGTCGACGCGGCTGCCACCGGACAGTTCGCGCACGCCAAAACGGGTACCCAGGGCCTGCACATCACCGGCCGGGGTTTCGACGATCAACGGGCGCACCGGGTCGTGGCCGCTGGTCAGTAGCACCTCGCCACGGATCAGGCGAATGCGGCGTTCGCTGGCGCTGAAACGCAGGTCCACCGCGCTGTCGCTGTTGAGGTCCAGGCGTGTGCCGTCGCTGAGGGTGACGTGGCGGATCTCGCCGGTGGCGGTGCGGTGTTCGGCGAACGCGGCCTGCCAGGGTTCGCTGCGCTGCACCAGGTAGCCGCTGCCGCCGGCCACCAGCAACAGGCCGAGCAGCTTGAGGGCGGCGCGGCGTTGGGTGTCCGGGGTGTCACGCAACACGGCGCGGGCGCTGTCGACGGGCACGCCACCGAGGGTTTGCTGCAAGTGCTGCAAACGTTGCCAGGCGCGGCGGTGTTCCGGATCGGCGGCCTGCCACTGGGCGAAGGCCTGGCGTTGTTCACCGTGCAGGTCGCCACCCCAATGCAGCATCAGCCATTCGCTGGCTTGCTCGACAATGGCCGGGGCGATGGGCGCGTCGTGTCTCATTCGGCGTAGGCCACTTGGTAGCAGGCGACGATGGCGCGGGTCATGTACTTCTGCACCGAGCTGAGGCTGACGCCCAGGCGCTCGGCGATCTGTGCGTAGCTCAGGCCTTCGAACTGCGACAGCAGGAAGGCACGGCGCACGTTGTCGGGCATGCGGTCGAGCATCGCGTCGATCTGCATCAGGGTTTCGAGGATCAGCGCGCGGGTCTCCAGGCTCGGCGACTCGGGCTCCGGCAGGTGCGCGATGCTGTCCAGGTAAGCGCGCTCGATGCGCAGGCGCCGCCACTGGTCGATCACCAGGTTGCGGGCGATCTGTGCCAGGTAGCTGCGGCTTTCCTTGTCGCCGGGAAAGCGCCCGGACACCAGCAGGCGCAGGAAAGTGTCCTGGGCCACGTCGGCGGCATGCTCGCGGTCGCCCAGGCGTTTACGCAACCAGCCTTGCAACCAGCCGTGATGGTCGCGGTACAGGAGGTGAAGCTGTTGCTGGCCGTCAGTCGCGGTGTCCATGAAAAAGCTCAGATACACTATTGAGAGCAATTATCATTACAGTTTATTTCGCGACTGACAAAAACTCTTTGTCCTCACCCCCCGGCGGTGTGCAGCGGATACACCGATTCCCAACCGCCGCCCAACGCTTTGTACAGCCCGACCATGGCCAGGGAGACGCTGGTCGAACTCTCCACCCACTGCTCCTGCGTGGCCAGCAATGCGCCTTGCACGGTGAGCACGTTGACGAAATCCACTACGCCTTCGACGTACTGGTGTTGCGCCGTGGCCAGGGCAATCTGGTTCTGGCGCACCGCTTCGGCGAGGCTGTCGCGGCGCAGTTGGCTGGCGTTGTAGAGGGTCAATTGGTCGTCGATCTCATGCCAGGCGCGCAGCACGGTTTGCTGGTACGCCAGCGCCGCTTCCTGTTGCTGGGCTTCGCGCAGGTTCAACATGCCTTCGAGGCGCCCACCATTGAACAGCGGCAGGCTGAACTGCGGGCCGAAGGCAAAGGCGCGTGAACCCCACGAGCCGAAATCCGACAGTTGCATGGCCTGGGAACCGAGGTTGCCGGACAGGGTGATGCGCGGGTAGAAATCGCCCTTGGCCACGCCGATATTGGCGGTGGCGGCGTGCAATCGGGCTTCGGCCTGGCGGATGTCGGGGCGACGTTCGGCAAGTTCCGAGGGCAGGCCAATGGCGACCTGGCGCTGGGTCTGCGGCACCGCGGCATCCGCTGACAATTGCGCATGCAGCGCTTGCGGCGCCTCGCCCATCAGCAGGCTCAGGGCGTTGATCAACTGGTCCTGGCGCTGTTGCAGATCCGGCAGGCGCGCTTCGATGGTCGCGACCTGGGCGGCGGCTTCGGCCACGTCCAGGTCGGTGGCCACGCCGTCGGCCAGGCGCAGTTGCGAGAGCTTGAGACTGTGGCGTGCCACGTCGAGGTTTTGCTCAGTGACGGCGCGGGTATTTTGCACGCCGCGCAGCTGGATATAGTCCTGGGCGGTTTCAGCGAGCACCGCGAGCAGCACGGCGCGACGGTCGTTTTCGGCGACTTGCAGGGTGGCGTCGGCGGCTTCGGTTTCGCGTTTGACGCGGCCCCAGAGATCCAGCTCCCAGGACGCCGAGAACCCCGCATCCCACTGGCTGAACGCGGCGCGGCCGTTCTCGCCGGACGGGTCGTTCAAGCCTTTGCCACTGTTGCGTTTGCGCTGGTAGGCGCCGCTGGCATTGACGTTGGGGTAACGCTCGGCGGTGGTGACCTGGCGCACGGCGCGGCTTTGTTGCAGGCGGCTGCTGGCGAGTTTCAGGTCGAGGTTGTCGCTGAGCGCGCGGCGGGTCAGGGCCGAAAGTTGCGCGTCGTGGAACACATCCCACCAACGCTCCTGCAACGGATCGCTGACGGCACGGCTGGCGGCTTGACGGCCTTGGGGCTCGCTCCATTGTGTGACCTGAGGGGCCTGTGGCCGTTGGAAGTCCGGGCCGACGCTGCAGGCACTCAGGCTGATAAGGCTCAGGGTGAGCCAGGCAACACGCTTCATTGCTGGGCCACCTCATGCTGCTTCGCGACCGGCTGCGTATCGACGGTGGCTTCCACCGACATGCCCACACGCAGGCGTGCGGTCAGGGCCTGGCCCGGCTCCAGTACGATCTTCACCGGGATGCGCTGTACCACCTTGGTGAAGTTGCCGGTGGCGTTGTCCGGCTTGACCGCCGCGAACGTCACCCCCGTGGCGGGCGCGAGGCTTTCCAGATGGCCGTTGAGAGCCTCGCCGTCGAGGCTGTCGACGCGCACCTGCACGGCTTGGCCGGCGTGCATGTGGGAGAGTTGGGTCTCCTGGAAGTTGGCCACCACGTAGGCTTCGGCCAACGGCACCACGGCGAGGATCTTGCTGCCTGGCGTCACATAGGCACCCACCCGCACCGCACGCTCGCCGACCACGCCATCCACCGGCGCGACGATGCGCGTGTACGACA
This sequence comes from Pseudomonas sp. RP-B7, assembly GCF_059803535.1. Lineage (NCBI taxonomy): Bacteria > Pseudomonadati > Pseudomonadota > Gammaproteobacteria > Pseudomonadales > Pseudomonadaceae > Pseudomonas > Pseudomonas sp. RP-B7. Next base: position 20,437 of record NZ_JAPFHC010000015.1, on the reverse strand, counting down.
GTTGATAACTGGCCATTTCCAACGCGGCCTGGGCGCGCTTGAGCCCGCCTTCGGCGGCGTCGCGCTGGGCGCTGAGGATTTCCACCTGCTTGCGTTCGGCCGCCAGCACCGCCGTGGCATTGGCCAGGCGCGCGGTGGCCTGGTCGATGCGGGTCTTGGCCTGCTGGGCGTTCTGCACGGTGCCGGCGCCAACTCCGGCAAGGTGGTTGTAGCGGTTCAGTTCGTGTTCGGCGAAGGCCATTTCGGCGCGGTCTGCCGCGACGGTGGCCTGGGCCTGGGCGATCACCGAGCTTTGGCGCTCCAGGGTCGCGCTGGCGTTTTTCAGTTGGGCCTGGGCGACCAGGGTGTCGGCGTCGGCAGCCTGGGCGGCGGCGCGGAAATCGCGGTCGTCGATCAGCGCCAGCAGTTGCCCGGCCTTGACCCGCTGGTTGTCTTCCACCAGCACTTCCTTGATGAAGCCGGCCACACGGGGCGCAACCAGGGTGAAGTCGGCGGCGACGAAGGCGTCGTTGGTGCTCTGGCGCTTGCTGCCGAGCACACCCGGCGCAACCAGGTAGACCAGCACGCCAACGGCAAACACGGCGATAACGGCGACGGCAATTTTGTCTTTGCGTTTCATGAACAGTCCTTTAATCAAGTCGGTGCACGGGGCGGGAAGATCCGCGTGGGCATCCAGAAAATCAGCAGGATCAACGCCACCGCGACCGCGGCCATGACGACATACAGATCCGAAGAGGTCAGCACCACGGCCTGCTCGTGCAGGCGGTGCGCCAGGCCCGGTGCGTCGCCGTCGACCAGGGGCGAGTTGCCCAGGCGGTCGACCAGCATGGTCGAGTGCAAGTGCAGGCGCTGGGTGGTCAGTGTGTCGAGCACACCCGTGGCAATCACGGCGGCCAGGCCTTTGACCGTGTTGAACCAGGCCGAGGCGAACGGCCCGTCCATCGGCTGGATACTGCCGGTGGACAGCATCAGCAGCGGCAGCACGGCCATCGGTTGCCCGAAGATTTGCAGCAGGTACAGCCCGTAGAAATCATCGCGAATCCATTGCGAAGTCAGCTGCGAACTGCCCAGGCAACACAGCACCAGCATGCCCAGGCCAATGCCCAGTACCCAGCGGCAATCAACCCAGCGCAGGTTGCACAACGCCGCCACCAGCGGCAGCGCGATCAACTGCGGCAGCGCCATCAGCAGCATCACCGGCGCGGTCTGCAGCGGGCGATAACCCTGGACCTGGGCGAGGAAACTCGACGGGATGATGATCACCGAGGTCAGCACCATCAGCACGCCGGCCAACACGATCAGGGCAAACGCCAGGTTGCGCAGGCCGAGCATCTGCAGCTTGAAGAACGGCATCGGGTGCGACCATTCATTGAGCATGAACAGCACCAGCAAGAGCGTGCCGCCGCTCAACAGGAAGGTGATCAGGCCCGACTCGAACCAGTCCAGGCGATTGCCCTGGAGAATGCCGATCACCAGCATGCAGATCGCCGGAAAACCCAGCAGCAGGCCGCGCCAGTTGAATTGCTTGAAGCGCTCCAGGCGCAGCGGGTCCTGCGGCAAACCGTAGGCCACGGCGGCCATTGCCAGCAGACACGGCGCGACGATCTGCCAGAACGCCCATTGCCAGCCGACGTATTCGGTCCACAACGCCGCCAACGGCGTGCCCAGGCTTGGGCCGAAGGTGGCGGTAAGTGCGTAGCCGGCCAGACCGTAGAGCTTGACGTTGGCCGGCAGGAAGCGCAGCGCGACGGTCATCAGCATTGGCGGCAATGCTCCACCGGCCAGGCCTTGCACGGTGCGCAGCAACAACAGGCTTTCGTAGTTCGGCGCGAACGGGCACAGGATGCCCAGCACGGTGAACAGGCCGATGGCGCACAGGGTGAAACGGCGCAGGGAAAACGTCACCGAACACCAGGGTGCAAAGGCCATGGCCGCGACTGACGTGGCGGTGTAGGCGGCAACCAGCCAGGTGCCTTCGTCAAAGCCGATGTACAGCGCACCGCGGATGTCGGCGAGGGCGACCTTGGTGACCATCTCGTTGAGACCGGACACCAGCACGGCCAGTAACACGCCGACCAGGCCGAGGATGATGCGCGGGCCGAACACGGGAGGGCTGATGCTGACGGGTTTGGCTGCGGCCGCGAGGGTGGGGGCAGCGAGGGAAGTCATGAACGGGAAACTCGGAATGATCAATACCCGAGCAGTTTAATCAGGCACACACATGACAAAAAGTTACATGTCGGCAGCTTATAAGTGCACCAAACGCAACTCTCAAACCCAACGCAGGTTCCTGTGGATGCTGGCTTGTGTGGGAGCGGGCTTGTGTGGGAGCGGGCTTGTGTGGGAGCGGGCTTGCTCGCGAATGCGGTGGGCCATTCACGTAATGTGTTTCTGACACTCCGCATTCGCGAGCAAGCCCGCTCCCACATTTTGACCGAGTTCACTTTAGGTGGGTTGGGCTTCCAGCCAGGTAGCGTGACAGCTCTCGCGCAGGGTCTCGCGCAGCCATTTGTGCGCCGGGTCCTTGTCGAAGCGTGGGTGCCAGGATTGCGCTAACACCAGGGTCGGCAGAGAGATCGGCAACGCAAACGCGCGCAGCGGCAACTTCAGGCGATTGGCGCTGTAGAGGGCTTCCTTGGGCACCGGCAGGATCAGGTCGGAGTCGGGCAGCATGAACATCGCACCGTGAAAACCCGGCGCGATCATCGCCACGCGGCGCTCCAGGCCCTGGGCGTTCAGCGCGGTATCAATCGGCCCACGGGCGATGCCGCGCCGCGAAATGCTGATGTGGGAGTAACTGGCAAAACGCGCGGCGGTGATTTCTTCATCGAACAGCGGGTGGTCTTGTCGTGCCAGGCCGACGAAGGTGGTGGAGAACAGGTTCTGCACCTTCACTTCGGGGCTGGAGGGCATGGTGTTGCTGACGCGCAGGTCCAGGCGCCCTTCGCGCAGCGCTTCGTCGTCGGTGTCGCCCTCGGGCACGAAGCACAGCTCGCACAGCGGCGCCACGCGTTCCATGGTGTCGAACAGGCGACCGCCATACACGCCGATAAAAAAGTCGTTGGCCCGCACACTGAAGCGGCGGCGCAAGGTACTCAAGTCGACCTGGTCCGCCGAACGAAACAGCAGCGCCGCCTGTTCCACCACGTTGCGTACCTGGGCTTGCAACTGCAACGCCTTGGGCGTCGGCACCAGGCCGCGCCCGGCGCGCACCAGCACCGGATCGCCGACCGCTTCGCGAATGCGCGTGAGGGTGCGGCTCATGGCCGCCGGGCTGAGGTTCATGCGGCGCGCGGCGCCGACCACGCTGCCCTCGTCGAGCAAGGCGTCGAGGGCGACCAACAGGTTCATGTCCGGTAGTTGCATGCCAAGCACTCGTGATGACTAAGGCGTGAATGGGCTGCAATCGTAACAGGTGATCAGCGTTGCATGCCCCAACGCTTCACGGTGAGCCGCTCGAAGGTGTCGAACACCAGGTTCTCCACAAGCAGGCCGATCAGGATCACCACCGCCAGCCCGGCAAACACCTTGTCGGTGTAGAGCTCGTTGCGGTTCTGGAAGATGTACCAGCCCAACCCGCCCTTGCCGCTGGTTGCACCGAACACCAGCTCGGCAGCGATCAGCGTGCGCCAGGCAAATGCCCAGCCGATCTTGAGGCCGGCGAGGATCGACGGCAGCGCCGCCGGAATCAGGATGAACAACACAAAGCGCATGCCCTTGAGGCCGTAGTTGCGCCCCGCCATGCGCAGGGTTTCGGACACGCCGAGAAACCCCGAATAGGTGTTCAGCGCCAACGCCCACAACACCGAATGCACCAGCACAAAGATCAGGCTGTTCTGCCCCAGGCCGAACCACAGCAGCGCCAGCGGCAACAGGGCAATCGCCGGCAACGGGTTGAACATCGAGGTCAGGGTGCTGAGCAAGTCGCGGCCCAGTTGGGTCGAGACCGCCAATGTGGTCAGGGCAAATGCCAGCACAATGCCGATCAGGTAGCCCTTGATCAGCACCACCAGCGAGATGCTCACCTTGCTCAATAATTCGCCGCTGAGCAGGCCGTCGTAGAGCGCGTGGAAGGTCTGCAGGAAGCTCGGCAGCAGCAGGTCGTTGTTCTGGTAGCGTGCGACGCCTTCCCAGAGGATCGCCAGCACGATCAGGATCAGGCCCTTGCGCAGCCAGCCTTGTTGCCAAAGGCGTTGGCGCAGAGGCAGCTCGCGCTCCACCGGGACGCTGAGCAAGGGTTCGAGGTGTATTTCGTATTCCTGGCGCATGAGAAGTGGCCCCTTAGTAGGCGATGCGGATGTCAGCAAAACCCAGTTCGGGCTCGGCCTCGGTGGCTTCATCGAACAACAGGCGATGAATCCGCCGCGCCGAGTGCTGGAATTCCACGCCGCCAAGGCTGTGCAGGTCGTATTGATGGCTGTGGATTTCCGCACGCACGCGCCCCGGATGCGGCGACAGCAACAGGATGCGATTGCCCACCACCAGCGCTTCTTCGATGGAGTGGGTGACGAACAGCAGGGTGAAGCGCACCTCTTCCCAGAGCAGCAGCAATTCTTCCTGCATCTTGCGCCGGGTCAGGGCGTCGAGGGCGGCGAAGGGCTCGTCCATCAACAGGATTTTCGGCTGCATGGCCAGCGCGCGGGCGATGGCCACGCGGGCTTTCATGCCGCCGGACAGGGTGTGGGGATACGCGTCGGCAAAGGCGGTGAGGCCGACTTTATCGAGGTAGTGCAGCGCACGGTCTTCGGCTTCGGCGCGCTTCAAGGTCTTGGACGCCAGCAGCGGGAACATCACGTTCTGCTTGACGGTTTTCCACGGCGGCAACTGGTCGAACTCCTGGAACACCACGATGCGATCCGGGCCCGGTTGTTCGACCTTTTGCCCGAGCAGGCGGATCTCGCCTTCGCAGGGTTTGATAAACCCGCCAATGGACTTGAGCAATGTGGATTTGCCGCAACCCGACGGGCCGAGCAGCACATAGCGGTCGGCCGGATCGATCTCGAAACTGACCTGGTGAGTGGCACGCACCACGCGCTCGGGCGTGCGGTATTCCAGGCTGACGTTATCCACCGCCAGCAACGGCAAAGGAGTGTGCAGGTTGCTGGCCGTGTGGCCTTGCAAGAGCGCGTTCATCTCAACTTCCTTGCAACGGCTTGGCGTCCTGGAAGAAGTAGTCCTTCCACGATTCAGGCTTGTTCTTGATGGCGCCGACGCGGTAGAGGAACTCCGCCAGCGGGTAGGTGTTTTTCGGCGTGATGCTGAATTCGAACTGTGGGTTGTCGATGATTTTCAGCAACTCGGCACGGTCGATCTTGGCCTTGGTCACGCGGATGTAGGTGTCGGCCGCTGCGCCTTTGTCGTTCTGGGCGAACTGCGCGGCTTCGGTCAGTGCGTCGATGAAGGCCTTGTAGGTTTTCGGGTTGTCGTTGCGGAATTTCTCGGTGGCGAACAGCACGGTCGGCGAGTTCGGGCCGAGCAGGTCGTAGGTGTTCAGCACCACGTGTACGTTGGGGTTGGTCAGGGCCTGGTCCTGGAACGGCGGGTTGGAAAAGTGCCCGGTCAGTTCGGTGCCGCCGGCGATCAATGCGGCGGTGGCGTCAGGGTGCGGGACGGCGACGGTGTATTTGTCGAGGCGGTTGAATTCCTTGTCGCCCCACTGCTTGGCGGCGGCGTATTGCAGGAAGCGTGATTGCACGGAAACGCCTACCGCCGGAACGGCGATGCGGTCTTTGTCGGTGAAGTCGGCGATGGTCTTGACCTTGGGATTGTTGCTCACCAGGTAGTAGGGGAAGTTGCCAAGGGAGGCGACAGCCTTGACGTTCTGCTTGCCGCGGGTGCGGTCCCAGATGGTCAGCAGCGGGCCGGTGCCGGCACCGGCAATATCGATGGAGCCGGACAGCAACGCGTCGTTGACCGCCGCGCCACCGGACAATTGGGTCCAGTCGACCTTGATGTCGATGCCTTCCTGCTTGCCGTATTTCTCGATCAGGTTCTGGTCGCGCACCACGTTGAGCAACAGGTAGACGATGCCGAACTGCTCGGCGATGCGGATCTCGCCTTCAGCCTGCGCTGCCGCCGGTGCAACGAAGCTGCCGGCCAACAGGCTGACACCCAGGCCGACGGTCGCGGCCAGGCGTGCAAAGGGAATTTTCCTGGACATGGTCATACTCCGGATCAGAAAGGCGCGTCGCCCTGGATGGTGGTGCGAAAGAGTTTGCGGCGCAGGTGGCTCGGGCAACCGGCGGCCAGGTGGATCAGCGAGCGGTTGTCCCAGAACACCAGGTCGTGGGGCTGCCATTGATGCCGATAGATGTTCTGCGCCAGCACGCTGTGGGCGTAGAGCTGGGCCAGCAGGTCGCGGCTTTCGTCTTCCGGCAGGCCGACAATGCGGGTGGTGAAGCCTTCACTGACGAACAGCGCCTTGCGGCCGTTTTCCGGGTGGGTGCGCACGATCGGGTGGACCACTTCGGCAACCTGAGCGAGTTGCTCGGGGGTCAGGGTGGGACGCCAGTTGCCTTCGAATTTGCTCTCGCTGTAACGCGCCGTGTAGGAGTGCGCGGCGCTGCGGCCTTCGACGGCTTGGCGCAGGTGCGCGGGCAGTTGGTCCCAGGCTTTGTGCATGTCGGCGAACAGCGTGTCGCCGCCTTCGGCGGGCAGTTCCTGGGCGTGCAGCATCGAGCCCAGGCTCGGCAGTTCTTTATAGGACAGGTCCGAGTGCCAGAACTTGCCCGCGTCCCCCAGGCCGATGGATTGGCCGTTTTCGATGATGTTGGAGACGATCAGGATTTCCGGGTGGTTGGCCAGCAGGAACTGTTTGAGCACGTGGATCTGCAACACGCCGAAGCGGCGGCTGAAGGCGATCTGTTGTTCGGGGGTGATGCGTTGGTCACGGAACACCACGACGTGGTGGTCCAGGTGCGCGCGATGGATGCGGGCGAAATCTTCGTCGCTGACAGGTCGGGCCAGGTCCAGGCCGATGATCTCGGCGCCGACGCTACCGGGCAGTGGGCGAATCTCGAAAGCTTGGGCGGTGGAGGTCGCTGTTGGAACAGTAGAGGTGGCGGACATGAGGTCACTCCCGGTCAGACAGGGAAATGACTTTATAGATATAAGAACTGCATTTTAAATACCGTTAGCGAATATGCATATGCGCAATCCAGCGGGACAACTCCTTGCCGTATGGCGGTCAAGGCATAAACGAGGGCGACGCCGCGTTCAGTTCATAGCACTATGACGCTGGCGTGTAAGACGCTGCAAATCCTTGATGTGGGCGCCTGGAACCGCGTGTTTAGCCACTTACAAGCCGCAAATCTTGCCTGTTTGACAAGCCATTGGGCAGTCTCTAGTGTTCTTTGGATCCAATTGTTTCAACCCATTCTAATAAGGAGGACAGCGTAGTCGTGACGCAGAAGCCGAACCCTTTGAGCAGTATCAAAGTCAGCGGACCCATTCCCGCCCATCTTGCCCGCTCCGTGATTGAAGAAACCTTGCGTAATGCGATCCTCGATGGCCGATTGCCTTGTGGTACTGCCATGCGCCAGCAAGAGCTGGCCAGCCTGTTCGGGGTCAGCCGCATGCCGGTGCGCGAGGCCTTGCGTCAGCTCGAAGCCCAATCATTGCTGCATGTGGTGACGCACAAGGGTGCCGTGGTGGCGCCATTGATCGAAGACAATTCGGCGGAGACCTACGCCCTGCGCATGCTGCTGGAGTCTGAAGCGCTGCGCTTGTCGATCCCGTTGCTCACCGAGGCTGACATCGCCGAGGCAGACGCCTGCATCAGGGCCCTGGAGCGGGAAAAAGACTATTGCGAGATGGGCCGCCTCAATCGCCTGTTCCACATGGCGCTGTATGGCAAGGCCCCCAATCAGCGTCTGCTTACGTTGGTGGAACACGGTTTGAACGAGGAAGAGCGCTTCCTGCGTTTCAACCTTGAGGCGATGGGGCTGGGCGAGACGTCCCAGGAAGATCACCGTGAACTGCTGAGCCTGGTGACGCAGAAGAAAGTCGACGAAAGCGTGCTGACGCTGCGCAATCACCTGACCCGAGGCATGGAAGTGATCACCACTTACCTGGCCGGTCTTGATGCCGCTGGCAAGAAAGACCCACGCTAGTCGGTTCAACGCCGCGCGGGGCAACTTTCCAATTAAGGAAGCCCCGCAACTAAACCCATAAACTTAATTAAGCCCGCAACCAACCGGGAAGTTTCCCACATTTAACCCTGCAAGTTACCCACGCCAAGTAACTTCCCGAAAAAACATCTCATACATTCATAAGCTCATCCAAGTGTTTAATCGGCTTATCATCTTTCGAATAAACCAAACACTCCAGCCGGCCGTGCCAGCGTGCGCATGAGCCGGTGCCGTATACGGTTTGTTTACGCGTTATCAACGCCACTCTCGTCTGTAAAAGAATAGCCACCACTGCTGTCACTGCAGTTGCAACAACTCATAGGCATCAACCATGCATCAAGTTTCGCTGGAACAAAAAAGGTTACGGCTGTGCAGTCATCCGTTATTTATCGAAATCAATTCACTCAGCAAGTTACAACTTTTCATGCAAAGCCATGTATTCGCGGTCTGGGACTTCATGACCCTCACCAAGCGCCTGCAACGGGACCTGACGTGCACCCGGCTACCCTGGCTCCCACCGACCGACCCCGAAGCGGCACGACTGATCAATGAGATCGTGTTGAGCGAGGAGTCCGACCAGCACCCCGACCGCGGTCATTGCAGCCATTTTGAGCTGTACCGGGACGCCATGGTCGAAGTCGGCGCCAGCACCGTCGCGATCGATACCTTCATTACCCTGCAACGCCAGGGCGTGGACGCCGGTACCGCGCTGCAACGGATCAACGTCCTGCCGGGGGTGGCGCGCTTTGTTGCCGCTACCTTGCACATCGCGCTGAACGCGCCGACCCATTGTGTGGCCGCGGCGTTCCTGCATGGCCGGGAGAGTGTCATCCCGGCCATGTTCGAACGCTTGCTGCGGGGCAGTGAAATCATCAGCCGCCAGGCGCCCACCCTGAGCCAGTATCTGCGCCGTCATATCGAGCTGGACTCCCAGGACCACGAACCGGGAGCCCTGCGTTTGCTGCAACGCCTGACCGGCGCAGACCCCCAGCGCCAGCAGCAAACCGAGGATACCGCCCTGGATGTGGTCAACAGCCGCATTGCGCTGTGGGACGACATACATGCTTCATTGCAGGAGGCACATCCATGAACTTCAGCGACTACCAAAGCGCTGCCGAAGACTGGGAACGCCACGCCACCATCCGCACCCGCCCGCGCCGCATGCTGGAAGACGACGACAAACTGATCTACCCGCTGGCGCGCCAGCCACTGGCGCTCAGTGCAACCTTTACCGAGCAGTGCCCGCAGTGGCGCGATTTCGTGCTGACCCAGAGCTTCTACAAATACATCAACGACGTGGTGATTTTCGAGACCGAGATCGTCGACAAGACCGCACGCAGCATTGCCAAGAACCGCTTCTCGCTGCCCTTCCCGCCCGCCTGCCGCTACGACGCGATGACGGTGGTGGTGGATGAGGACTATCACGCCCTGGTCGCACTGGATTTCCTGCAGCAGGCCGTGACAATGACCGGCCTCCAGCCGCTCGAGCTGCCGTCACAGATCGAACTGAGCCGCGCCCTGCCCCTGGCGCAGGCCTTGGCCCCGGCTCACCTGCGCGATGCCGTGGAACTGATCGGCGTAGCCATCGCCGAAAATACCATCACCCATGATGTGGCGGCGTTCGCCAAGGACCACAGCATCAAGGCCTCCGTCCGTGGCTTGATGGCCGATCATCTGTGCGACGAAGGCCGCCACGCGCAGTTCTGGACACGCCTGGTGCGCCTCTACTGGCAGGCGGCAAGCGCAGCCGACCGTGACACCATCGCCCACACCCTGCCCACGTTCCTGGCGCACTACCTGACCAACGACCTGCAGCAGCGCTTTGACCTGCAACTGATCGAACACCTGGACGTTGACGCGAGCGTGCGCCACGCCCTGCGCAATGAAATAAACGCGCTGGTGTTCCCGATTACCCGCCAACACCCGCTGGTCGGCAACATCATGGGGTTCCTGCACCGCAGCGGTTTGCTGCAGACGCCCAGCGTGGCCCAGGCGCTGGGCGACTACCTGCCGTGCGCCGGGAGCCCGCGATGAGACGCCTGATGATTGGCTGGGTCGGTGTCAGCAAAGCGCTGGAGGCCGTGAGGCAATGGGTCGAGCAGTACGGTCATGGGCCTGGGCATGAGTTGGCCGATCTGGTGATCGAAGACGGCAGCCAACCGCTGCCGACACACCTGGCGCACGCGCCGCGGCTAAGCCTGCGCCTGGGCGTTGGCCCGCTGAACGAATCCGGCCTGCCCGCCCTGCAACTGCGCAGCTATGACCGTGAACAGCGGTTGCTGGCGACCCAGGACGTGCCCGAAGAGCCCAGTGGTAACGGCCAGCGCTTGCATCGACAGGCGACGGACACGCTGGCGCAATGGGTTGCCCTGCACGTCAGCGGTCTTGCCCGCGACCCTGGGTACCTTGCCCAGCCAACCTGCGCCAACCGTTGGCCGGAACAGGGCTTGCAAGGCCTGGACGCGCTGGCATTCATGCACAGGTTCAATCGCACCGCTGACCCAACGCTGCGGCAAGCCGCCCAGGTGCCGATGATCGAACGGTTGCAGGCCAGCCTGCGGACCTTCGCCGGGCGGCCGGCCCTGAATATCGCGGGCGAGGTGCTGACTTATCGGCAATTGCACCGTCAGGCATTGGCGATCCAGCAGCAGTTGAGGCCACTGCTGGCCGATCTCGAAGTACCGGCAGTGGTCGGCGTGTGCCTGGAGAAATCCGCAGCGCTCTATGGGAGCCTGCTTGCGCTGCTGGGCTGTGGCGCGGTGTACCTGCCGCTGGCACCGGAGCATCCGCCACAGCGCCAGCAGGCCCTGCTGGAAAGCGCTGGGGCCAAGGTGTTGCTCGACGACGGCCGACACCCGCTGCGCGGGCAATTCGTTGCGCTGGATGTGAGCCGCGCCGGCGACGCGGGCATCGACACCACGCAATCGTTGCTGCTGCAGCGCCCCAACCTGGATGCGCCCTGCATGGTGCTGTTCACCTCAGGCACCAGCGGCCGCCCCAAGGGTGTATTGCTCAGCCAAGGCAACCTCGCACATTTCACAACATGGTTCACCACTCGCATGGCACTGGATGAAGAGAGCCGCGTGCTGCAGTTCGCCTCACTGGGGTTCGACGCTTCGCTGATGGATATTTTCCCCAGCCTGATCGCCGGCGCGCAGTTGATCGTGCCCAACGAGGCGCAACGGCTGGATCCCCATCAGTTGGTCGCACTGATCCGCGAGCAACGCGTCAGCCATGGGTTCCTACCGCCGGCGGTGCTCAGCCTCCTGCCGCCCGATCTGCCCCTGGGCCTGCAACACCTGCTGACCGGCGGTGAAGTCTGCGAGCCCCACGTGATCGAGCGGTTGGCTGGCCAGTGCCAATTGCACAACCTCTACGGCCCCACCGAAGCCACGGTGCTGGTCACCCATCGGCGGCTGCAAGCGGGGGACAGCAATTGCAACGTGGGCTGTCCCATTGCCAACAGCCAGGTACTGATCCTCGACGACGACCTGCAACCGGTGGACGAACAGGTGATGGGCGAGTTGTACATCGTCGGTCCTGGGGTAAGCCTCGGGTATGTGGATGCCGCGCAATCGAGCGATAACCCTTTCGTGACCCTGGCGCTGCCCGACGGCCAGGCTGTGCGGGCGTATCGCAGTGGAGACCTGGCGCAGTGGACCGCTGACGGTATCGTCCTCGGTGGCCGACGCGACGGGCAGGTGAAGATCCGCGGCTTCCGGGTCGAACCGCAGGAGGTGGAGCAATGCCTGCGCGACAGCCGGTTGTACCGCCAGGTGGCGGTGGTGGTGGATGCCGAGCAGAGAATCCGTGGCGTTGTCGCCCGGCCGGAACCCGGTGCCACACTGTGCGCACTCAAACAGCACGCACGGCAGTGGCTGCCGGATTATCTGCAACCGGACGTGTGGACGCAGTTGCCAAGCCTGCCGTACGCCAGCAACGGTAAGGTCGACCGCCAGGCGTTACTGGGCTTGCCGGTTCAAGCCACGTCGATCGGCTCGGACCAACCCGCGCAAACACCTCTACAAACGCAGCTGGCAGATCTGTGGAGCGAACTGTTGCAAGTGCCCGTGGCGCAGTTGTCGATCGACGACAGCTTCTTCAACCTCGGCGGCCATTCGATTCTGCTCTCGACGTTGTTGCTGCGCATCCGCGAGCGGTTTGGGCGCAGCCTGGCATTGAACCGTTTCTTCGAAGTGCCGACGATTCGCACGCTCGCGTTGCTGATGGCAGATGACGTGTTGCCCTGCGCACCGTCCGGCCAGGCCGTGCGCGATGCGCAACGGAGTGTGTCGGTGCGGATGCTGGCCGATGACCGTGCGGGCGACTGCCGCAAGGTCATCGTTACGGGCGCCAACAGTTTTATCGGCGTGCATATCGTCGAGGCGTTGCTGGCCGGTGGTGCCACGCAGGTGGCGTGCCTGGTGCGCGAACTGCCGGGGCATTCGGCCCTGCAACGCTTCAACCAGGCCCTTTGCGAATACCGCTTGGAACACCTCGACCTGAGCCGGGTGCGGGTATACCCCGCCGACATCAGCCAGCCGCGATTAGGCCTGGACGACGCGGTGTACAACGAGCTCGCCAGGGGCTTTGGTGCACTGGTACACAACGCCGCGCAGGTCAACCATGTGCTGGACTACGGCGCACTGGCCGGGGATAACGTCGAACCCGTGCTGGAATGCCTGCGCCTGTGTGAAACCGGGAGCAAGAAGGTGTGCAATTTCATCTCGACGCTGTCGGCATGCAGCGCTATGGACGCCGCAGGACACATCCTCGAAGCGCCCGCCGCGAGCAGCCTGCCGCTGTACATCAAGAACGGTTACAACCTGTCCAAATGGGTTGCCGAGCGCCTGATCGGCCGCGCGGTGGCGCAAGGCGCCTGGGTGAATATTCATCGCCCGGGAAACATCAGTTTCAACAGTCGCAACGGGGTGTGCCAACCCCAGAAGAACCGCCTGATGTTGATGCTCAAGGGCTCGCTGCAATTGGGTTTGCTGCCGCGCTTGGCGGTGAACTACGACTTGATGCCGGTGGATTTTTTCGCGCGTTTTCTCGCGTTCCACTGCGGCCGATTTGAGTGCGGGCGAAACGTGTTCAACCTGCATAACCCGCAGCCCCTGAGCTGGGACCACTATCTCGATGCCTTCAGCCTCGCCGGCTTCCGGTTCGAGCGTGTCAGCGTGGCCTGCTGGCAGCACGCACTGCACACCGTCAGCGCCGACAACGCGTTGTTCGGTGTGTTGGGTTTTTACCTGGAAGGCCTGGGGGAAGACATCGGCGACACCTCGATGATCCATCACGACAACGCGCGGCGGGGGGTGCAGGCCATGCACGCGCAGTACCCCGAAAAAAGCCCGGCGTTGTTGCGCAAGGGTTGCGACTACCTCAAGGCCATCGGCTTTCTCTGAACCCTACCAGGACATCCCCCATGAAACCGCTGCAACCCGATACATTGATCCGCAACCCCGACAGCGCACCGCAGGTAGCCTCGGTGGTAGTCGCCTGCGAAGCCACCCGGCTGTGGGGCTTGGTAGGTCAGTTCGCAGGCTTCGATAAGTTCATTCCTGCCCTCTCGCACATTACGATGACCGGCGAGGGCATCGGCGCATTGCGTACGAAATTTTTCCGCGATGGGCACTGCGTCGTCGAGCAACTCAACAGCCGTGACGACGACGCCATGTACATGACCTGGACCGCCCTCTACAACACGTTGGGAATCGCCAGGCTGTGGGCGTCAATGCGTGTGGAAACACTGGGCGAGCGATGTGCCAGGGCGACCTGGACCATTGTTGCCGAGCCGGTAGATGCGGCGCAGGCGGGGTTTGAGCAGTTTGTGCAGACGTTTGCCGACAGCGCCCTGGAGAACGTACGGCGGATGCTCGACTGAGCGGCAGGAGCGAGAACACTCGCTCCTGCGCACATCGTCAGATCTTGAAGCTATCGACCAGTTGCTTCAAGCGACTGGCCTGCTGGGACAACGCGTCGCAATCCTTCAACGTTTCGTTGAGATTGCTGACGCCTTGCTGGTTCAGCAGGTTGATCTGGTTGATGTCGACGTTGAGGGTTTCCACTACGGCGGTCTGCTCTTCGGTGGCAGCTGCGACCGATTGGTTCATGCCGTCGATCTCGACAATCCGCTGCGTCACGCTGACCAGGCGCTCACCGGCCTGGTTGGCCACTTCGACGCTTTCTTCGCTGGAAATCTGGCTGGCGTTCATGGTGGTCACCGCTTCACGCGAGCCCACTTGCAGCGAGGTGATCATCTTGTGGATCTCTTCGGCCGACTCCTGGGTACGGTGCGCGAGGTTACGCACCTCGTCGGCAACCACGGCAAACCCACGTCCGGCTTCACCGGCACGGGCGGCTTCGATTGCGGCGTTGAGCGCGAGCAGGTTGGTCTGCTGGGAGATGCCTTTGATCACATCGAGAATGTGGCCAATGTTGTCGGTGCTCGCATTCAGGGTTTCGATCTGCGTGCAGGACAGGCTGATCTTTTGCGAGAGTTCCGACATCGCCAGGATGGTTTGCTCCACCACTTTGCGTCCATCGTCGGCCTGTTCACTGGCACCGCTGGCATGCTGCGAAGCATCGGCGGCGTTGCGCGCGATTTCCTGGGTGGCGGCCCCCAGTTCGTTGATCGCCGCCGCCACGCTGTTGGTGCGGGCGCTTTGCTCGTCGGAACCGATGATCGACGCGTTGGACGAGGCCATCACGCGCTGGGACAAGTCATGTACCTGGCGCGTCGCCGATGACACTTCGGAGATGGACGCGTGGATACGTTCGACGAACTGGTTGAACGCACTGCCGACCTCGCCAAACTCGTCTTTGCTGGTCACGGCCAGGCGGCGGGTCAGGTCGCCCTCGCCCTGGGCAATGTCCTGCATGGCAACGCCCATGGTGGTCAGGGGTCGCAGCAACACTTGGATCAACAGGCTCAAGAGCACGGCAATCGCCACTACGGCAATCAGCATCGCAATCAACGCGGAGGTGCGGAATTTGCCCAGAGGTGCGTAGGCCTTGTCTTTGTCGATCGACAGACCGATGTACCAGTCAGCGCCAGGCAAGCCGCTGATCGGGGTGAACGACAGGATGCGATCCTGACCGTTGAGCACCACGTCCTGGTTGAGCTTCTCGATGCGCAGTTGGGCGCCCGGGTAGATGTCCTTGAGGTTTTTCATCACCTGGTCCTGGTCCGGGCTGACGATCACCTGACCGTCACCGCTGACCAGGAATGCGTGGCCGATGCCGCCGAAATCCACCGAGTTGATGATCTTCACCAGGGTTTGCAGGCTCAAGTCGCCGCCAACCACACCGAGCAATTCACCGTTCTTTTTCACCGGCATGGCGATGGTCACGATCTGCCCACCCACGGCGGCCATATACGGCGGCGTGAGCATGGGTTTACCGGCGGCTACAGCCTGCTTGTACCAAGGGCGCTGACGCGGGTCGTAGTCGTCGGGCATCTTGGCATCAGGGCGCTGGGTGAATACGCCGTTGGTTTGGCCGACGTAGGTGAACTGGAAGTTCGAGGTGAAGGCCGGTTGATCGACCAGGCCCGGAAGGTCAGCCCCCGCGCCTTGGTGCGCGATGTTTTGCGTAAGGTTTTCTAGCACCAGAATTCGCCCGCTGAGCCAGTTTTGCACGCTGCTGGCCGTGAGTTCACCGGATTGCTGGATAGACGACTCCAGGTTTTGCTTGATGGTGCTGCGCTGCAGGTAGTCGTTGTAGAGCGTGAATAACGCGAACGCTAAAACCACGACGCCTGACGCGGCCAACAGAATTTTATGACTGAACTTGAGATTCATTTCATCGACTTCTTTTTGCCAAAGGGGGGTTAGCGTGCCGAGTGGAGCATTCCATGTTGCGGCATAGATCGTCTTTGTAGCCGCTCTATTTCGGTGCACGCATGGCTCATCAGGCTTTCGGCCAAATCAGGGTAAAACTTAGGCCGCTGTAAGGTGTTTCCTCATTTTATGTAGGAAACCGACAGGCGGTTGCCGTACAGGGATCAGAGTTGCAAATTTTTTCAGCCTCCCAAACAATGCGACTAATTATCATTTGTAACGTTTGGCCGAGCCCGTGTGAATGGCATCCTCCGAGTACATCCCGTGTGAAAGTGTCGTGCAGACGCTTTACCACACCCATCACAACTGGCTGAACACCTGGCTGCGCGGGCGTTTGGGCAATGCCGCGGATGCTGCCGACCTGGCGCAGGACACCTTTGTGCGTCTGCTGCAGAAGACCGAACGTTTTGAACTCAAGACGCCGCGTGCGTTTTTACGCACCATCGCCCGCGGCCTGGTGATTGATCACTGGCGCCGCGAAGAAATCGAACGGGCTTACCTTGAGTCCATCGCCCATCTGCCCGAGGGATTAGCGCCCAGCGCTGAAGCCCGTGCGCTGGTGCTGGAGTTGTTGGAAGAAGTTGCTCGACTGCTTGAAGGACTGAAGCCAAAGGTACGCAAGGCATTTCTGCTGGCGCAGTGCGATGGACTGACTTACAAGCAGATCGCGCAGCAGATGGGCGTGTCGCTGCGGTCCGTCGAGCGTTACGTTGCGCAGGCGCTGTACCACTGCTATGTGCTGCGGTATGAAACATGACGCCGATGAACAACGCGGTGCGCCCAAGCCCCAGTCCCGAGGCGGTCAAGCAAGCCATCAACTGGTCGCTGCGCTTGCGCAACAACCGCGCCAATCCAAAGCTGCGCGCGCAATGTGCAGACTGGCGTGAGGCTCACGGCGACCACGAGTTGGCCTGGCAGCGGGTGCAGGCGTTGCAGCAGGAATTGAGTGGCCAACTGGCGGCGATTCCAGGGGCGCATGCGGCGCTGGAAAACAGCGCACAGGGCTTGGGCCGACGGCAGGCGCTGAAGGTGTTGTCTGGCGTGCTGCTGGTGGGTACGGCGGCGTGGGTAAGCCGGGATCTGACGGGTTGGCAACGCTGGACCTGCGACCTCGCGACTGCCACCGGCGAACGCCGTAGCGTGCAATTGCCCGACGGGACTCGCTTGCAACTCAATACCGACAGCGCCGTGGACCTGCATTTCAACCCGCAGCAGCGATTGATCACGCTGGTACGTGGGGAGGCCCTGGTGACGTGCGGCGCAGTTCGGTCGACGCCTTTGCTGCTGCAAACGCGGCATGGCTTGTTCGAAGGCATCGACGGCCGCTTCGCCGTTCGACAGGACAGTGCCTGCACGCGGTTGAGCGTGGTCAGCGGCAATGTGGTCATTCATTCACCACATGGGGCAAAAGGGCTGTCGACCCAGGTGCACGCAGGAGAAAGCTACCTCGTGCGTCAGACCGAAGCTATCCCCGCCGCGCCTTTGGACATGGACATTGGCGCCTGGGCCGATGGACTTATCGTGACACGCGGCATGCGCCTCGACGCTTTCCTGGCAGAAGTCGGGCGTTATCGTCATGGCTACCTGGGTTGCTCGGCAGACATCGCCGATTTGCGGCTATCGGGCGTTTTCCGTTTAGAGGACACCGATAAATTGTTGACGATCCTGCCGCAAACGCTGCCGGTTCAATTGCGCTACCGCACCCGCTGGTGGGTGAGCCTGGATCGATCAGCCTGAACTTCAAGGTTTTTTTGGCGGCTTTTTTCCGTGAGTCCGGCTTAGACAGTAAGCCTTTCAATCTGCCCTCACCGGCCTCTACGGACCTTGACCATGACTGTGCGTTTTCCCTGTAATTCTTCCTATTCATTGCTGAGTAAAGCCGTACGTGTGGCGCTGCTATCGACAGCGATGGGCCTACACATATTGCCCTTCACTGCCATGGCCGCAGACGCGAGTGCCGAACGCCCCCATCAACGCTATGAGATCTCCGCAGGCCCACTGACCGAGGTGCTGAATCAGTTTGCCCGACAGGCCGGCATCATGCTTTCCAGCACACCTGCGCACACCCAGGGCCTGCATTCGGCAGGACTGCGCGGCGACTATTCGGCCAGAGACGGCCTGAATCTCTTGCTCCGTGGTTCTGGGTTGCAGGCGGTTTCCGAGGATGACGTCAGCTTCACAGTGCAAGTGACGCCGGAAGATAGCGCACTTACCCTGCCAACCACCGACATCAAGGGCTTTGCGCTGGGTAATGCCCTGGGCAGCATGGAAGGCTACAACGCGACTCACAGCCAGATTGCGACCAAAACCAGCGCCGCTTTGCTCGAGACCTCGCAAACCGTCTCGGTGGTCACGCGCGAGCAGATGGACGACCAGGGCTCCCAGACGGTAGCCCAGGCCATGCGTTACACACCGGGCGTATTGACCAACCCCTATGGGGCGACACACCGGTACGACTACGTGGCAATGCGCGGCTTCAACGACGGCTCGGTAGACAACATTTACCTGGACGGGCTCAAGTCCATGGGCGACAGCGGCACCTACAGCACGATGCAGGTTGATCCGTATTTCCTCGAGCGGGTGGATATTCTCAAGGGCCCGTCTTCGGTGCTGTACGGGCGCAGTTCGCCGGGCGGGCTGGTGGCACTGACCAGTAAGAAGCCGTTGTTCGAGCCCTATCATCAAGTACAAGCGACTGTAGGAAGCAACGGGCAACGAGGCATGGGGTTTGACTTCAGTGGGCCTGTGGATGACGACAAGCGGATTGCCTACCGACTGACAGGTTTGACGGATAAGTCCGACACCCAGTTTGACCACGCCAAAGAAAAGCGCTTTGCACTGGCACCGACCGTGAGCATCGACTTCACCGATGATACGTCGCTTGTACTCCAAGCGTACCTCCAGCACGACCCTGATGGGGGTTATCACGGGGGCATGCCGGCAGATGGTGCGTTGCATCAGCGTAACGGCCAGCGAATCTCCAGCCATTTCTTCGAAGGTGAACCTGGGCTCGACGGCTACAAGCGTGATCAGCAGTCGTTTGGCTATCAATTTGAACATCGCTTCAATGATGTCTTCACTGCGCGGCAGAACTTTCGCTATCTGGACTCCAAGGTGCGGCTGGATCAGGTCTACGCCTATGGTTGGAGCACGCCGACCGGCAACAAGCTGAACCGCTACTACTCCGGAGGGGACGAGAAGCTGCATGCGTTCATCATCGACAACATGCTACAGGCGGAGTTTTTTACCGGCGCAATCAAGCAGACCGTATTGATGGGGGAGGATTATCAGCGACGTAAAACCGTAGTGGACTGGACTAGCGGATCGCTGCAACCGATCGACGCGTTCAGCCCTGTTTATGGTAATTCGGCGATCAGCTATTACAGCCCGACCAGCTACCTACGACGGCTGGAGCAGACCGGTGTCTATCTGCAAGACTTGGTCGAAATGGATAAATGGCGGTTTTCCCTCGGGCTGCGCCAGGACTGGGTAGAGACTTCCGACGAGAACCGAGTCGCTGAGACCGGGCGGCCGGCAGGCACGCAAATCAGTGATAAACGGACCAAGCTGACTGGGCGTGCAGGTGCGTTGTATCTGTTTGATAACGGCCTGGCGCCCTACGTCAGCTATTCCGAATCCTTCAATCCCAACTCCTATTCCGATAGCACAGGTAACCCGTTGGCGCCTACTGACGGGACGCAGTGGGAGGTGGGGCTGAAGTATCAGCCGCCGGGTACAGACAACCTGTTTACCGCGTCGTGGTTTCGCATCGATCAGGAGAATCTGGCGACCAAACTACCGCAGGAGAACTTCTATCGTGCTGTAGGTGCTGTTCGCTCGCAGGGGCTTGAGTTGGAAGCACACATGCAAGTGAGCGAAAACCTGAAGCTGTTGGGCAGTTATACCTTCACTGACATCAAATACACGAAGTCGATGGTGAGTACTTTGAGTACGGCTGACAATCTGATCGAGAACGAGGGTAACTCTCCGACCCAGGCACCTCGCCACATGGCATCGGTGTGGGCTGACTACGCATTCAATAGTGGAGCCCTGGACGGATTACGACTCGGGGGCGGCGTGCGGTATGTGGGCTATAGCTGGGCGGATGCGGAAAACACGATGAAAGTCCCGTCCTATACCTTGCTTGATGCTTCGGTGGGGTATGACCTGGGCAAGATCGGATTGAAGGGCGTGGATGTACGGATCAATGCCAACAATCTGACCAATGAGACGTACGTGGCGTCGTGTGCCAGCCTGAACTTCTGTTACCTGGGGGAAGAGCGCAATGTGAGCGCTACAGTCAGCTATCAGTTCTGATCCGTTACGGTTCAAGGCCCTTAAACGACAAAACCCCTGTCTGCGTTAGCAGACAGGGGTTTCGGAATTCAATCTTGACGATGACCTACTCTCACATGGGGAAACCCCACACTACCATCGGCGATGCATCGTTTCACTGCTGAGTTC
>NZ_JAPFHC010000014.1:0-148713 GCF_059803535.1 Pseudomonas sp. RP-B7 | reverse complement strand
CCATATAACACCCAAGCAATTTGCGTCGAAAGGCCAGATTGCGGTGTGTGAAGACGAAATGAACCGAAAGTTCGACGCTCACAAACACCGAAAGCTATCACATACCCAATTTGCTGAAGCGAGGCATAAGCCACGACTCAGTACCCGAATTTCTTGACGACCATAGAGCATTGGAACCACCTGATCCCATCCCGAACTCAGCAGTGAAACGATGCATCGCCGATGGTAGTGTGGGGTTTCCCCATGTGAGAGTAGGTCATCGTCAAGATTAAATTCCAAAACCCCTGTTTGCTAACGCAAACAGGGGTTTTGTTTTGGGCGGTCGAAAAGTTGACGTGGCCACGTCTCGCTTTTCAGGCGTTAAATTCTCGGCTTTCTATGCAATGACCCTGCGCATGGCTATCATGCGGGCCTCATTGTGAGGCGATACTTGCATGCTGACGTTGTTAGAACTTCTGAAAGATGGCCGATTCCACTCCGGAGAAGCACTTGGCGTGGCCCTGGGTGTCAGTCGCAGTGCTGTCTGGAAGCAGCTCCAGCACCTTGAGGCGGAATTAAATCTGCCCATTCATAGGGTTCGTGGAAAGGGCTATCAGTTGGCCTCCCCACTGGTGTTCCTGAGCGCTGAAAAAATTGCACTGAGCGCGCCTTCTCTGGCGTGGCCTATTCAAATTTACAACTCTATTGATTCCACAAATGCAGAGGCTCTACGTCTTGTTGATGCGGGACGTGCGGCGCCCATCCTGGTGCTTGCGGAGCAGCAAACAGCGGGAAGGGGGAGGCGCGGCCGAAAATGGGTCAGTCCATTTGCACAGAATGTTTATTACAGCCTCGTGCTGCGTATCGAAGATGGCCTGCGGCAGCTGGAAGGCTTGAGTCTCGTTGTTGGCTTGGCGGTTATGCAGACTTTGCGTGAGTCAGGTGTGCAGGAGGCTGCGCTGAAGTGGCCAAATGATGTCCTTGTGGGGCAGAAAAAAATTGCCGGGATTTTGCTGGAGTTGGTAGGAGATCCTGCTGATATTTGCCATGTTGTTGTCGGAATAGGCATCAATGTGAATATGCACAAAGCCGATGCTGTCGACCAACAGTGGACCTCGATGCAGCTTGAAACGGGCGTACCAGTTGATCGGAACGTGTTGGTCGCGCGGCTGGGGCTGCAGTTGCAAGGCTACCTGGCGCGGCACAAAGCTGAAGGTTTTGCGGCTCTTCAGGGGGAGTGGGAGCAGGGGCATGCGTGGCAGGGGCGGCAAGTCTCTCTCATTGCTGGAGTTAATCAGGTTGATGGTGTGGTGCTGGGCGTCGACCATCAAGGGGCGTTGCGTTTGAATGTTGATGGTGTTGAGAAAATATACAGCGGTGGTGAGTTAAGCCTGAGGTTGCGTGATGATTCTTGAGCTCGACTGTGGGAATAGCTTTATCAAATGGCGTGTACTTGACACGGATCGGGCGGATGTTTCGGCGGAAGGTATCGTTGGTTCGGACAGTGCTTTGATTGATTGCTTGGAGTTGCTCCCAGGCTTGTTGCTGACGCGTTGCCGCTTGGTGAGCGTCAGGGCGCAGGAGGAGACCAACAAGCTGGTCGCGGCCTTGGAGTCGGCTTTTGGCGTCATTGTGTCTTGTGCCTCCTCTGCGCGTGAAATGGCCGGGGTGCGCAACGGCTACGAAGACTTTGAACGTCTGGGGCTTGATCGTTGGTTGGCGATGTTGGGCGGATTCAAGCTGGCTTCAGGCGCTTGCCTGGTCCTCGATTTCGGCACAGCGGCGACTGCGGATTTTATTGGCGCAGATGGTGAGCACCTGGGCGGCTTCATTTGTCCTGGTATGCCTCTCATGCGTAACCAATTGCGTACTCATACCCGCAAGATCCGTTACGACGATGCTGCTGCCGAGAGAGCTCTGGAGCGCCTCTCTCCAGGGCGTACCACGGTGGAGGCAGTCGAGCGTGGTTGTACACTGATGCTCAGGGGGTTTGTACTGACTCAGCTGGAGCTGGCTCGTAGCTATTGGGGTGATAACTTCACCGTATTCCTGACCGGCGGGGATGCGGACCTGGTTTCGGGGGCCGTGCCGCACGCTCGATTCGTTCCTGACCTGGTATTCGTGGGTCTTGCGATGGCGTGCCCTTTATCCTGAGGTGTTTATGCGTTGGTTGTTTCTACTTTTACTTGTCCTCAACGCGTTTTATTACGTCTGGCATCAACAAGAGGCGCCGCTACGGGCCAAGGATGTCACGCCTTTGAGTCTTTATCGGGGAACTCAGCAGGATATTCGTCTGCTGAGTGAGTCTTCTGATGCGGTCGGTCGTAGAGATCGAGCAAAAACCGCCGATGCGCAAAATACGTGTTTGTACATAGGTGGATTTACGGATCAGCGCCAGGCGCAGGCGCTTGAGCAGCGTCTGATTAGCCTGGATATAAAGGCCAAGGTGCAACTGCTGAGCACTCCTGACGCTTCTGGTTATTGGCTTCGCGTGGCGCCTGAAAGTCGGCGATTGGCTGATGATCTGCCCTTTGAAAACCTTGCTAATGAATTCAATGAGTTAAAACATAAAATAATGTTGTGCGAAGGCGTTGCAACTCTCGAATAGTTTGCATAGAATGGCGCCCGCTTCGCAGTGAAGACCTTTAAGGCCTTAGCTGCAAAGCAATCGTCAATGCAGCTAACCTCATAATTTAAATGAGAAAATGCTTGACAGAAGGCCGGCGTGATGTAGAATGCCGGCTCGCTTAGGAGGGGTTCCCGAGCGGCCAAAGGGATCAGACTGTAAATCTGACGTCTACGACTTCGAAGGTTCGAATCCTTCCCCCTCCACCATTTTTAGCGTGAGCTGCAAGCTCCGCGGGTATAGTTTAGTGGTAGAACCTCAGCCTTCCAAGCTGATGATGCGGGTTCGATTCCCGCTACCCGCTCCAAGTTTGCAGGTTGTGCAAGATGTTTCGCTCTTGTAGCTCAGTTGGTAGAGCACACCCTTGGTAAGGGTGAGGTCAGCGGTTCAAATCCGCTCAAGAGCTCCATATGACAAGGCAGATATGAAAATATCTGCCTTTGTTTTAACAGCTGCCTCGGCTTGATACTGTTTTTTCTGGCGCTTTTGTCAGGTGGTTTCAAGTCTGTTGGGGTTGGTTGTTGTAAAGTCTTTTTCAGGTCTGCATAATGGTCGGCCTGATTTTGTTTTAGGTCAGTAGCTCAATTGGCAGAGCGACGGTCTCCAAAACCGTAGGTTGGGGGTTCGATTCCCTCCTGACCTGCCAGATTCGCGTGGTGTATCTGGCTTTCTTTTCACAGGATCTTCATAGATGACTCCTAAGGCTGAAGCTCAAAGCTCTCGTTTCGATCTGGTCAAGTGGCTCGCTGTAGTCGCCTTGGTGGTCGTAGGCGTTGTTGGCAATCAGTATTATTCTGCTTCGCCGATCCTGTACCGTGTACTCGCTTTGCTGGTCCTTGCTGCTGTGGCTGCCTTTGTAGGCCTGCAGACTGCCAAGGGCAAGTCGTTTGCGGTCCTGGTAAAGGAAGCTCGCACCGAAATTCGTAAAGTCGTTTGGCCGACTCGCCAAGAAACCACGCAGACCACGTTGATTGTTGTGGCTGTTGTCCTGGTTATGGCGTTGCTGTTGTGGGGTCTTGATTCCCTGCTCGGCTGGCTTGTTTCCTTGATTGTTGGCTAAGGGTGTCCCGTGGCTAAGCGTTGGTACGTTGTGCATGCTTACTCGGGTTACGAGAAGCATGTTATGCGCTCTTTGCTGGAGCGCGTAAAGCTGGCAGGCATGGAAGATGGCTTCGGCGAAATTCTGGTTCCCACTGAAGAAGTGGTTGAAATGCGGAATGGTCAGAAGCGTAAAAGCGAACGCAAGTTCTTCCCTGGCTATGTGCTGGTTCAGATGGACATGAATGAAGGTACTTGGCACTTGGTCAAGGATACCCCTCGTGTCATGGGTTTCATTGGCGGAACCGCTGATAAGCCTGCTCCTATCACTGACAAAGAGGCGGAAGCAATTCTGCGTCGTGTTGCTGATGGCAGCGACAAGCCTAAGCCGAAGACGTTGTTCGAGCCGGGTGAGGTTGTTCGTGTTACTGATGGTCCGTTTGCTGATTTCAACGGCACCGTCGAAGAAGTTAACTACGAAAAGAGCCGGATCCAAGTGGCTGTGCTCATTTTCGGTCGCTCTACTCCGGTAGAGTTGGAGTTCAGCCAGGTCGAGAAGGTCTAGCTGAATAAGCATCCCAACCCCACAGCCTTAGGCTGTGGGGTTTTGTCGTCACTGGGATAAACGCGCAAGTAACCGGGGAGCCTTTCGAGGCGTCTGAACCCGTAATTGGAGTGCCTCATGGCCAAGAAGATTACCGCTTACATCAAGCTGCAAGTGAAGGCCGCTCAGGCCAACCCAAGTCCACCCGTCGGTCCAGCTCTGGGTCAGCACGGCGTGAACATCATGGAATTCTGCAAGGCCTTCAACGCCCGTACTCAGGGTATTGAACCAGGTCTGCCGACTCCAGTGATCATCACTGTTTATAGCGACCGTAGCTTCACTTTCGAAACCAAGTCGACCCCGGCTTCGGTTTTGCTGAAGAAGGCTGCCGGTCTGACTAGCGGTTCCGCTCGTCCTAACACCGTTAAAGTCGGCACTGTAACTCGTGCTCAGCTGGAAGAAATCGCGAAAACCAAAAACGCGGATCTGACTGCAGCTGATATGGATGCAGCCGTGCGTACCATCGCCGGTTCTGCTCGTAGCATGGGCCTTAACGTGGAGGGTGTGTAATGGCTAAGCTGACCAAGCGCCAAAAGGCTATCGCCGGCAAAATCGAAGCAGGCAAGGCCTACAACTTTGTAGACGCTGCTGCCCTGCTGACCGAGCTGTCGACTGTCAAGTTCAGCGAGTCCGTTGACGTTGCTGTAAACCTGGGTGTTGACCCACGTAAATCCGACCAGGTCGTACGTAGCGCTACTGTGCTGCCTCACGGTACTGGCAAGACTGTACGTGTAGCTGTCTTCACCCAAGGCCCGGCAGCTGAAGCTGCTCTGGCCGCCGGCGCTGATCGCGTTGGTATGGACGACCTGGCTGCCGAAATGAAAGGCGGCGACCTGAACTATGACGTAGTTATTGCCTCCCCGGATGCAATGCGCGTTGTAGGTCAGTTGGGTCAGATCCTCGGTCCACGTGGCCTGATGCCTAACCCTAAAGTCGGCACCGTAACTCCAGACGTAGCTACCGCGGTTAAAAACGCCAAGGCTGGTCAGGTTCGTTATCGCACCGACAAAAACGGCATCATTCACACCTCCGTTGGCAAAGTCGGTTTCGATGCCGTCAAGCTGAAGGAAAACGTTGAAGCCCTGATCGCTGACCTGAAGCGTATCAAGCCTGCTTCCTCGAAAGGTATCTACGTCAAGCGCGTTACCCTGAGCACCACTATGGGCCCAGGTCTGGTCATCGACCAAGGCTCGCTGGACGTATAAGACACAGATTGGCGCGCGAGATCGCGTCAATTGAAAAAATTGGGGTCCCTGCCTGGCGGGGGCTATCCAAGACCGTAGGCGACGCAAGTCTTAAACCTCCAGCCTACGCAGATGGTGCTCCCGGTTCCTTACCGAATCAGACACCAAAACGACATCCGGCTTCGGCCAGATGAAACGGTAACAAGCAGGAGTTAAACCCGTGGCAATTAATCTCGAAGACAAGAAGGCCATCGTCGCTGAAGTCAACGAGGCTGCCAAAGCTGCTCTGTCCGCTGTCGTGGCTGATGCCCGTGGTGTGACAGTAGGCGCTATGACCGGACTCCGTAAAGAGGCTCGTGAAGCTGGCGTATACGTACGTGTTGTACGTAACACTCTGCTCAAGCGCGCTGTTGCTGACACTGAATACAGTGTCCTCAACGACGTGTTCACCGGCCCGACTCTGATCGCGTTCTCCAAAGAACATCCAGGCGCTGCTGCCCGTTTGTTCAAAGAATTCGCCAAGAGTCAGGATAAGTTCGAGATCAAGGCAGCTGCGTTCGAGGGCAAGTTCCTCGCAGCTAACCAAATCGACGTACTGGCAACACTGCCGACCCGCGACGAAGCCATTTCGCAGCTGATGAGCGTGATTCAAGGCGCTACCAGCAAGCTGGCTCGTACTCTGGCCGCAGTTCGCGAGCAAAAAGAAGCTGCCGCAGCCTAAGGCTGAGCAACTTCTCTCGCGTATTTTTGTTTATTTCGATGGCCGTGTAGGCCGTCCCCCAATTCAGGAAATACAGCAATGTCTATCTCCCAAGACGATATCCTCAACGCCGTAGCTGAAATGTCGGTTCTGCAGGTTGTTGAGCTGATCAAAGCTTTCGAAGAAAAATTCGGCGTTTCCGCTGCCGCTGCTTCCGCTGGCCCAGCTGCTGCTGCTGCCGTTGTTGAAGAGCAAACCGAATTCAACGTCATGCTGACCGAAGCTGGCGAGAAGAAAGTAAACGTGATCAAGGCAGTACGTGAACTGACCGGTCTGGGCCTGAAAGAAGCCAAGGCTGTAGTTGACGGCGCTCCTGCCGTGGTTCTGGAAGCTGTGTCCAAAGACGCTGCTGACAAAGCCAAAGCTACTCTGGAAGAAGCAGGCGCTAAAGTCGAGCTGAAGTAAGCATCGACCTTGCGTCTCCAGCCCAAGCGTTAAGCTGAAGGCTGATGGCTGGTGGCTCTTGCCACCGGCCTTTTTCCGTTCTTGGCTGTCGACTCGGTCGCCGCCATTAACGCGCTGTAGCCACCCGATGCGGTGGTGCAAACCATGGGGTTTGCGAGATTTTCTGGCTGCTCCCGTCGGAGGGGCCAAACAAGCAGGTGACCAAGCTGGGGAACGCTGATGGCTTACTCATATACTGAGAAAAAACGTATCCGCAAGGACTTTAGCAAGTTGCCGGACGTCATGGATGTCCCGTACCTTCTGGCTATCCAGCTGGATTCGTATCGTGAATTCTTGCAGGCGGGAGCGACCAAAGATCAGTTCCGCGACGTGGGCCTGCATGCGGCCTTCAAATCCGTTTTCCCGATCATCAGCTACTCCGGCAATGCTGCGCTGGAGTACGTGGGTTATCGCCTGGGCGAACCGGCATTTGATGTCAAAGAATGCGTGTTGCGCGGTGTTACGTACGCCGTACCTTTGCGGGTAAAAGTCCGTCTGATCATTTTCGACAAAGAATCGTCGAACAAAGCGATCAAGGACATCAAAGAGCAAGAAGTCTACATGGGCGAAATCCCACTGATGACTGAAAACGGTACCTTCGTAATCAACGGTACCGAGCGTGTAATCGTTTCCCAGCTGCACCGTTCCCCGGGCGTGTTCTTCGACCACGACCGCGGCAAGACGCACAGCTCCGGTAAACTCCTGTACTCCGCGCGGATCATTCCGTACCGCGGTTCGTGGTTGGACTTCGAGTTCGACCCGAAAGACTGCGTGTTCGTGCGTATCGACCGTCGTCGTAAGCTGCCGGCCTCGGTACTGCTGCGCGCGCTCGGCTATACCACTGAGCAGGTGCTGGACGCTTTCTACACCACCAACGTATTCAGCCTGAGTGGCGAAACTCTCAAGCTTGAGCTGATCGCTTCGCGTCTGCGTGGTGAAATTGCCGTCCTGGATATCCAGGATGAAAAGGGCAAGGTCATTGTTGAGGCTGGCCGTCGTATTACTGCGCGCCACATCAACCAGATCGAAAAAGCCGGTATCAAGGAGCTGGAAGTACCTCTGGATTATGTCCTGGGTCGTACTACCGCCAAGGTCATCGTTCACCCGGCTACAGGCGAAATCCTGGCTGAGTGCAACACCGAGCTGAACACCGAGATCCTGGCAAAAATCGCCAAGGCCCAGGTTGTTCGCATCGAGACTCTGTACACCAACGATATCGACTGCGGTCCGTTCGTCTCTGACACTCTGAAGATCGACTCCACCAGCAACCAATTGGAAGCGCTGGTCGAGATCTATCGCATGATGCGTCCTGGCGAGCCGCCAACCAAAGACGCTGCCGAGACCCTGTTCAACAACTTGTTCTTCAGCCCTGAGCGCTACGACCTGTCTGCGGTCGGCCGGATGAAGTTCAACCGTCGTATCGGTCGTACCGAGATCGAAGGTTCGGGCGTGCTGTGCAAGGAAGACATCGTCGCGGTACTGAAGACCCTGGTCGACATCCGTAACGGTAAAGGCATCGTCGATGACATCGACCACCTGGGTAACCGTCGTGTTCGCTGCGTAGGCGAAATGGCCGAGAACCAGTTCCGCGTTGGCCTGGTACGTGTTGAGCGTGCGGTCAAAGAGCGTCTGTCGATGGCTGAAAGCGAAGGCCTGATGCCGCAAGACCTGATCAACGCCAAGCCAGTGGCTGCGGCGGTGAAAGAGTTCTTCGGTTCCAGCCAGCTCTCGCAGTTCATGGACCAGAACAACCCGCTCTCCGAGATCACCCACAAGCGCCGCGTTTCCGCACTGGGCCCGGGCGGTCTGACCCGTGAGCGTGCTGGCTTTGAAGTTCGAGACGTACACCCGACGCACTACGGTCGTGTTTGCCCGATCGAAACGCCGGAAGGTCCGAACATCGGTCTGATCAACTCCCTGGCTGCCTATGCGCGCACCAACCAGTACGGCTTCCTCGAGAGCCCGTACCGTGTGGTGAAAGACGCTCTGGTCACCGACGAGATCGTGTTCCTGTCCGCCATCGAAGAAGCTGATCACGTGATCGCTCAGGCTTCGGCCACGATGAACGACAAGAAAGTCCTGATCGACGAGCTGGTAGCTGTTCGTCACTTGAACGAGTTCACCGTCAAGGCGCCGGAAGACGTCACCTTGATGGACGTATCGCCGAAGCAGGTAGTTTCGGTTGCAGCGTCGCTGATCCCGTTCCTGGAGCACGATGACGCCAACCGTGCGTTGATGGGTTCCAACATGCAGCGTCAAGCTGTACCGACCCTGCGTGCCGACAAGCCGCTGGTAGGTACCGGCATGGAGCGTAACGTAGCCCGTGACTCCGGCGTTTGCGTCGTGGCTCGTCGTGGCGGCGTGATCGACTCCGTTGACGCCAGCCGTATCGTGGTTCGTGTTGCCGATGACGAAGTTGAAACTGGTGAAGCCGGTGTCGACATCTACAACCTGACCAAATACACCCGCTCGAACCAGAACACCTGCATCAACCAGCGTCCGCTGGTGAGCAAGGGTGATCGCGTTCAGCGTAGCGACATCATGGCCGACGGTCCGTCCACCGATATGGGTGAGCTGGCTCTGGGTCAGAACATGCGCATCGCGTTCATGGCATGGAACGGCTTCAACTTCGAAGACTCCATCTGCCTGTCCGAGCGTGTGGTTCAAGAAGACCGTTTCACCACGATCCACATCCAGGAACTGACCTGTGTGGCACGTGACACCAAGCTTGGGCCAGAGGAAATCACTGCAGACATCCCGAACGTGGGTGAGGCTGCACTGAACAAGCTGGACGAAGCCGGTATCGTTTACGTAGGTGCTGAAGTTGGCGCAGGCGACATTCTGGTAGGTAAGGTCACTCCGAAAGGCGAGACCCAGCTGACTCCGGAAGAGAAACTGCTGCGTGCAATCTTCGGTGAAAAAGCCAGCGACGTGAAAGACACTTCCCTGCGTGTACCTACCGGTACCAAGGGTACTGTCATCGACGTACAGGTCTTCACCCGTGACGGCGTTGAGCGTGATGCTCGTGCACTGTCCATCGAGAAGACCCAGCTCGACGAGATCCGCAAGGACCTGAACGAAGAGTTCCGTATCGTTGAAGGTGCGACCTTCGAACGTCTGCGCTCCGCTTTGGTAGGCCGTAAGGCTGAAGGCGGCGCAGGCCTGAAGAAAGGTCAGGACATCACCGACGAAATCCTCGACGGTCTTGAGCACGGCCAGTGGTTCAAACTGCGCATGGCTGAAGATGCTCTGAACGAGCAGCTCGAGAAGGCTCAGGCTTATATCGTTGATCGCCGCCGTCTGCTGGACGACAAGTTCGAAGACAAGAAGCGCAAACTGCAGCAGGGCGATGACCTGGCTCCAGGCGTGCTGAAAATCGTCAAGGTTTACCTGGCAATCCGTCGCCGCATCCAGCCGGGCGACAAGATGGCCGGTCGTCACGGTAACAAAGGTGTGGTCTCCGTGATCATGCCGGTTGAAGACATGCCGCACGATGCCAATGGCACCCCGGTCGACGTTGTCCTCAACCCGCTGGGCGTACCTTCGCGTATGAACGTTGGTCAGATCCTTGAAACCCACCTGGGCCTCGCGGCCAAAGGCCTGGGCGAGAAGATCAACCGTATGATCGAAGAGCAGCGCAAGGTTGCTGACCTGCGCAAGTTCCTGCACGAGATCTACAACGAGATCGGCGGTCGCAACGAAGAGCTGGACTCCTTCACCGACCAGGAAATCCTGGATCTGGCGAAGAACCTGCGCGGCGGTGTTCCAATGGCTACCCCGGTATTCGACGGTGCCAAGGAAAGCGAAATCAAGGCCATGCTGAAACTGGCAGACCTGCCAGAAAGCGGCCAGATGCAGCTGTTCGACGGCCGTACCGGCAACAAGTTCGAGCGCCCGGTTACTGTTGGCTACATGTACATGCTGAAGCTGAACCACTTGGTAGACGACAAGATGCACGCTCGTTCTACCGGTTCGTACAGCCTGGTTACCCAGCAGCCGCTGGGTGGTAAGGCTCAGTTCGGTGGTCAGCGTTTCGGGGAGATGGAGGTCTGGGCACTGGAAGCATACGGTGCTGCATACACTCTGCAAGAAATGCTCACAGTGAAGTCGGACGATGTGAACGGCCGGACCAAGATGTACAAAAACATCGTGGACGGCGATCACCGTATGGAGCCGGGCATGCCCGAGTCCTTCAACGTGTTGATCAAAGAAATTCGTTCCCTCGGCATCGATATCGATCTGGAAACCGAATAACACGTGACGCGAATCGAGAGCGGGGCTGTTTAGCCCGCTCTCTGCTCCGCCAGGAGGAAAGGCCTTGAAAGACCTACTGAATTTGCTGAAAAACCAGGGTCAAGTCGAAGAGTTCGACGCCATCCGTATTGGATTGGCATCGCCTGAGATGATCCGTTCGTGGTCGTTCGGTGAAGTTAAAAAGCCGGAAACCATCAACTACCGTACGTTCAAACCTGAGCGTGACGGCCTGTTCTGCGCCAAGATCTTTGGCCCGGTAAAGGATTACGAGTGCCTGTGCGGTAAGTACAAGCGCTTGAAGCATCGCGGTGTGATCTGCGAGAAGTGCGGCGTTGAAGTTGCACTGGCCAAGGTTCGTCGTGAGCGCATGGCGCACATCGAACTGGCTTCGCCGGTTGCCCACATCTGGTTCCTGAAATCGCTGCCGTCCCGTATCGGCTTGCTGATGGACATGACCCTGCGTGATATCGAACGCGTTCTCTACTTCGAGAGCTATGTCGTTATCGACCCAGGCATGACCACCCTTGAAAAAGGTCAGCTGCTGAACGACGAGCAGTACTTCGAAGCGCTGGAAGAGTTCGGCGACGATTTCGATGCCCGCATGGGTGCCGAAGCTGTCCGCGAGCTGCTGCACGCTATCGACCTGGAGCACGAGATTGGCCGTCTGCGCGAAGAAATTCCGCAAACCAACTCCGAAACCAAGATCAAGAAGCTGTCCAAGCGTCTGAAGTTGATGGAAGCCTTCCAGGGTTCCGGCAACTTGCCAGAGTGGATGGTGCTGACCGTTCTGCCGGTTCTGCCGCCAGACCTGCGTCCGCTGGTACCGTTGGACGGTGGTCGTTTCGCGACGTCCGACCTCAACGACCTGTACCGCCGCGTGATCAACCGTAACAACCGCTTGAAGCGCCTGCTCGATCTGTCCGCTCCGGACATCATCGTGCGCAACGAAAAGCGTATGTTGCAAGAAGCTGTCGATGCCTTGCTCGACAACGGTCGTCGTGGCCGCGCTATCACCGGTTCCAACAAGCGTCCTCTGAAATCCCTGGCTGACATGATCAAGGGTAAGCAAGGTCGTTTCCGTCAGAACTTGCTCGGTAAGCGTGTTGACTACTCCGGTCGATCGGTAATTACCGTAGGCCCGACCCTGCGTCTGCACCAGTGCGGTCTGCCTAAGAAGATGGCACTTGAGCTGTTCAAGCCATTCATCTTCGGCAAGCTGGAAATGCGCGGTCTCGCGACCACCATCAAAGCGGCCAAGAAAATGGTCGAGCGCGAACTGCCAGAGGTTTGGGACGTTCTCGCCGAAGTGATCCGCGAACACCCGGTTCTCCTCAACCGTGCACCGACCCTTCACCGTCTGGGTATCCAGGCGTTTGAACCGGTACTGATCGAAGGTAAGGCTATCCAGCTGCACCCTCTGGTCTGTGCTGCGTACAACGCCGACTTCGACGGCGACCAAATGGCCGTGCACGTACCGCTGACACTGGAAGCCCAGTTGGAAGCGCGTGCGTTGATGATGTCGACCAACAACATTCTGTCGCCAGCCAACGGTGAGCCAATCATCGTTCCGTCGCAGGACGTTGTATTGGGTCTGTACTACATGACCCGTGAAGCGATCAACGCCAAGGGCGAAGGTCGTGTGTTCGCTGACCTGCAAGAAGTTGACCGTGTGTTCCGTGCCGGCGAAGCCGCACTGCACGCCAAGGTCAAAGTGCGGATCAACGAAACCGTCAACGACCGTGATGGTGGCAGCGTGAGCGGCACCCGTATCGTCGACACCACTGTCGGCCGTGCGTTGCTGTATCAAGTTGTGCCAAAAGGTCTGTCCTACGACGTCGTCAACCTGCCGATGAAGAAAAAGGCGATCTCCAAGCTGATCAACCAGTGCTACCGCGTGGTTGGTTTGAAAGAGACCGTGATCTTCGCTGACCAGTTGATGTACACCGGCTTTGCTTATTCGACCATTTCCGGCGTCTCCATCGGTGTTAACGACTTCGTTATCCCGGATGAAAAAGCCCAGATCATCGGTGCTGCTACCGATGAAGTGAAAGAGATCGAGAGCCAGTACGCCTCCGGCCTGGTAACCCAGGGCGAGAAGTACAACAAAGTGATCGACCTTTGGTCGAAGGCGAACGACGAAGTTTCCAAGGCAATGATGGCCAACCTCTCGAAAGAGAAGGTTATCGACCGTCACGGCGTGGAAGTCGATCAAGAGTCCTTCAACTCGATGTACATGATGGCCGACTCGGGCGCACGGGGTTCTGCTGCGCAGATCCGTCAGCTCGCCGGCATGCGTGGCCTGATGGCCAAGCCGGACGGTTCCATCATCGAAACGCCGATCACTGCGAACTTCCGTGAAGGTTTGAGCGTACTTCAGTACTTCATCTCCACTCACGGTGCTCGTAAGGGTCTTGCGGATACCGCGTTGAAAACCGCCAACTCCGGTTACCTGACTCGTCGTCTGGTAGACGTTGCACAAGATCTGGTAGTAACCGAGATCGACTGCGGCACCGAGCACGGCCTGCTGATGACTCCGCACATTGAAGGCGGTGACGTTGTAGAGCCGTTGGGTGAACGCGTTCTGGGTCGAGTGATCGCCCGTGACGTATTCAAGCCTGGCACTGAAGAAATCATCGTTCCTGCCGGCACCTTGGTAGACGAGAAGTGGGTCGAGTTCATCGAACTCAACAGCATCGACGAAGTGATTGTTCGCTCGCCGATCAGCTGCGAAACTCGCTACGGCATTTGCGCCAAGTGCTACGGCCGTGACTTGGCTCGTGGTCACCAGGTGAACATTGGTGAAGCGGTCGGCGTTATTGCTGCCCAGTCCATCGGTGAGCCGGGTACCCAGCTGACCATGCGTACGTTCCACATCGGTGGTGCGGCGAGCCGGACCTCCGCAGCTGACAGCGTTCAGGTGAAAAATGGCGGTACCGTCCGTCTGCACAACTTGAAGCACGTTGAGCGAGTGGATGGCCACCTGGTTGCTGTGTCCCGTTCCGGTGAGCTGGCAATCGCTGATGACTACGGTCGTGAGCGTGAGCGCTACAAGCTGCCGTACGGTGCTGTGATTTCGGTTAAAGAAGGTGACAAGGTCGACGCTGGCGCAATCGTGGCCAAGTGGGATCCGCACACTCACCCAATCGTTACCGAAATGAAAGGTACCGTGACCTACGTGGGCATGGAAGAAGGCATCACGATCAAGCGTCAGACTGACGAATTGACCGGTATGACCAACATTGAAGTACTCGACGCGAAAGATCGTCCAGCTGCCGGTAAAGACATCCGTCCTGCCGTGAAGATGGTCGATGACAACGGCAAGGATCTGTTGTTGCCAGGCACTGACGTAATCGCTCAGTACTTCCTGCCAGCCAACGCCCTGGTCGGTGTAGCGGATGGTGCGAAGATCGCGATCGGTGATGTTATCGCGCGTATCCCGCAAGAAACTTCGAAGACCCGTGACATCACCGGTGGTCTGCCGCGTGTTGCCGACTTGTTCGAAGCTCGTCGTCCGAAAGAAGCGTCGATTCTGGCTGAAGTCAGCGGCACCATCGCGTTCGGTAAAGAAACCAAAGGCAAGCGCCGTCTGGTTATTACCCCGAACGACGGTAGCGATCCGTATGAAGAGCTGATTCCAAAGTGGCGTCACCTGAACGTGTTCGAAGGCGAACAGGTAAACCGCGGCGAAGTTATCTCCGACGGCCCGAGCGATCCACACGACATCCTGCGTCTGCTGGGTGTGAGTGCGCTGGCCAAGTACATCGTTAACGAGATCCAGGACGTTTACCGTCTGCAAGGCGTGAAGATCAACGATAAGCACATCGAGACCATCCTGCGTCAGATGCTGCGTAAAGTTGAAATCGCTGAATCCGGCGATTCCAGTTTCATCAAGGGCGACCAGATGGAACTGACTCACGTACTGGTAGAGAACGAACGTCTGGCGAACGAGGAGAAATTTGTTTCCAAGTTCACTCGTGTGTTGCTGGGTATCACCAAGGCGTCGTTGTCCACTGAGTCGTTCATCTCGGCGGCCTCCTTCCAGGAGACCACTCGCGTACTGACCGAAGCAGCGGTAACCGGCAAGCGCGATTACCTGCGCGGCCTGAAAGAAAACGTGGTCGTGGGTCGTTTGATCCCGGCTGGTACCGGTTTGGCTTACCACAGCGAGCGTAAGCGCCGCCGTGATGCTGACAAGCCGTTGCGCGTAAGCGCCAGTGAAGTGGAAGCTGCACTGACCGAAGCGCTGAACTCAAGCGGTAACTGAGTTCTGCGATAAATAAGTCTGGGCCCTGGCAGTCCCATTCGTCGGAACGAGGCAATTTTGCCCCGGTTCGATGAGTGGGAAGGTCGGGGCCTTGCCTTGACTGGGGGCAAGATCCTCTTTAGACTCTTGTACCCCTAAATTTGGCGGGAATTCGTTCCTGCCATTTTGCTTTTCTTGCAAGACAATAGCGTCGCAAGACAACAGTGGAGCTAGTAGATGGCAACTATCAACCAGCTGGTACGTCAGCCGCGTAAGCGTATCGTCGAGAAATCCGACGTGCCTGCGCTGCAGAACTGCCCGCAACGTCGTGGCGTATGCACCCGTGTGTATACCACCACGCCGAAAAAACCTAACTCGGCACTGCGTAAAGTATGCCGTGTGCGCCTGACCAACGGTTTCGAGGTTTCCTCGTACATCGGTGGTGAAGGTCACAACCTGCAAGAGCACAGCGTGGTACTGATCCGCGGCGGTCGTGTAAAAGACTTGCCAGGTGTTCGTTATCACACCGTACGCGGCTCCTTGGATACTTCCGGCGTTAAAGGTCGTAACCAGGGTCGTTCGAAGTACGGTACCAAGAAGCCTAAGTAGTAGCGGCTTTTTGTAAAACTGAATCATCTTATTTTCTGAGTCGATAAGAGTAAGGTCGGAGGCGTCCCGAAAGGGCACCGATTCCGAGCGAACCTGAAGACCGTTTGAGGGCTTATCCATGCCAAGAAGACGCGTAGCAGCCAAGCGCGAAGTGCTTGACGATCCAAAATACGGAAGCCAAATCCTGGCCAAGTTCATGAACCACGTGATGGAAAGCGGCAAGAAAGCCGTTGCCGAGCGTATCGTTTATGGCGCGCTGGAAAAGGTTAAAGAACGCAAGAACAGCGACCCCCTGGAAATCTTCGAGAAAGCTCTCGACGCCATCGCTCCGCTGGTCGAAGTGAAGTCGCGCCGTGTAGGCGGTGCTACTTACCAGGTTCCGGTTGAAGTTCGTCCGTCCCGTCGTAACGCTCTGGCAATGCGCTGGTTGGTAGACTTCGCCCGTAAGCGTGGCGAGAAGTCTATGGCTCTGCGTTTGGCCGGCGAACTGTTGGACGCTGCCGAAGGTAAAGGTGCTGCTGTTAAGAAGCGTGAAGACGTGCACCGTATGGCTGAAGCCAACAAAGCTTTCTCGCACTACCGCTTCTAATCTTAGCTTCACTAATTTTGCGAGGGCTTTATGGCTCGTACTACTCCGATTAGCCGCTACCGTAACATCGGTATCGTTGCTCACGTGGATGCTGGTAAAACCACCACCACCGAGCGCGTACTGTTTTACACCGGCAAAAGTCACAAAATGGGCGAGGTGCATGACGGCGCCGCGACCACAGACTGGATGGTTCAGGAGCAGGAGCGTGGTATTACCATTACTTCTGCTGCTATTACCGCCTTCTGGAAAGGTTCCGAGAAGCAGTACAAAGACGAGCATCGCTTCAACGTAATCGATACCCCGGGCCACGTAGACTTCACTATTGAAGTTGAGCGTTCCCTGCGCGTACTCGACGGCGCTGTCGTTGTGTTCTGCGGTACCTCGGGTGTTGAGCCTCAGTCGGAAACCGTATGGCGTCAAGCCAACAAGTACGGCGTTCCACGTCTTGTTTACGTAAACAAGATGGACCGTGCTGGTGCCAACTTCCTGCGCGTGATCGGTCAGATCAAGCAGCGTCTGGGTCACACTCCGGTGCCAATCCAATTGGCTATCGGTTCCGAAGACAACTTCCAGGGTCAGATCGATCTGATCAACATGGAAGCTGTTTACTGGAATGATTCCGACAAAGGTATGGTTCCTGTTCGTAAGCCTATCCCTGCAGAGCTGCAGGAACTGGCTGACGAATGGCGCAACAACATGGTCGAGGCTGCTGCCGAAGCCAGCGAAGAGCTGATGAACAAGTACCTCGAAGGTGAAGAACTCACCAACGTGGAAATCAAGGCCGCTCTGCGTCAGCGTACTATCGCTGGCGAAATCGTCCTGGCTGTTTGCGGTTCTTCCTTCAAGAACAAGGGTGTTCCCCTGGTTCTCGACGCTGTTATCGACTTCCTGCCTGCTCCAACCGACATTCCTGCTATCAAGGGTTCCAACCCTGATAACGAGGAAGAAGAGATGGAGCGTCATGCTGATGACAGCGAGCCGTTCTCGGCTCTGGCGTTCAAGATCGCTACCGACCCATTCGTGGGTACTTTGACCTTCGTCCGTGTTTACTCGGGCGTGTTGGCATCCGGCGACGGCGTGATCAACTCGGTTAAAGGCAAGAAAGAGCGCGTGGGTCGTATGGTGCAAATGCACGCAAACGCCCGTGAAGAGATCAAGGAAGTTCGCGCTGGTGACATCGCGGCCCTGATCGGCATGAAGGACGTCACCACTGGTGAGACCTTGTGCGACGCTGCCAAGCCAATCATCCTGGTTCGTATGGACTTCCCGGAGCCGGTTATTTCGGTTGCCGTAGAGCCTAAGACCAAGGATGACCAGGAAAAAATGGGTATCGCTCTGGGCAAGCTTGCTCAGGAAGATCCATCTTTCCGCGTTAAAACTGATGAAGAGACTGGTCAAACGATCATCTCCGGCATGGGCGAGCTGCACCTGGACATCCTGGTTGACCGGATGCGCCGTGAGTTCAACGTCGAAGCCAACATCGGTAAGCCTCAGGTTTCCTATCGTGAGCGCATCACGA
Organism: Pseudomonas sp. RP-B7; assembly: GCF_059803535.1. Classification (NCBI taxonomy): domain Bacteria; kingdom Pseudomonadati; phylum Pseudomonadota; class Gammaproteobacteria; order Pseudomonadales; family Pseudomonadaceae; genus Pseudomonas; species Pseudomonas sp. RP-B7. The sequence goes on along the minus strand of NZ_JAPFHC010000014.1, from coordinate 130,864 downwards.
AGAATTGCGAAATCGAAGGCAAGTTCGTTCGTCAGTCCGGCGGTCGTGGTCAGTTCGGTCACTGCTGGATCCGTTTTGCTCCTGCTGACGAAGGTCAGGAAGGTCTGCAATTCGTGAACGAAGTAGTTGGTGGTGTTGTTCCTAAGGAATACATCCCGGCTATCCAGAAAGGCATCGAAGAGCAGATGAAGAACGGCGTTGTTGCCGGCTATCCGCTGATCGGCCTGAAAGCAACCGTTTTTGACGGTTCTTACCACGACGTCGACTCCAACGAGATGGCGTTTAAGGTGGCTGCCTCCATGGCTACCAAGCAACTGGCCCAGAAGGGCGGTGGTGAGTTGCTTGAGCCGATCATGGCGGTAGAAGTTGTTACACCTGAAGACTATATGGGTGATGTCATGGGCGACCTTAACCGTCGTCGCGGCATGATCTTGGGTATGGAAGACACGGTTTCCGGCAAAGTGATTCGCGCCGAGGTTCCGTTGGGTGAGATGTTCGGTTATGCGACCGACGTTCGCTCCATGTCCCAGGGTCGCGCAAGCTACTCTATGGAATTCAAAAAATACAACACAGCTCCGGCGCACATCGCTGAAACTGTATCCAAAAAACAAGGCTGATTCAGTCCTTTAGGCAAGGAGTTAATTGTCGTGGCTAAAGAAAAATTTGATCGTTCCCTACCGCACGTAAACGTTGGCACCATCGGCCACGTTGACCACGGTAAAACCACTCTGACCGCAGCTCTGACTCGCGTTTGCTCCGAAGTATTCGGTTCTGCAATCGTTGATTTCGATAAAATCGACAGCGCTCCAGAAGAAAAAGCTCGTGGTATCACCATCAACACCGCGCACGTCGAGTACAACTCGAAAATTCGTCACTACGCTCACGTTGACTGCCCAGGTCACGCTGACTATGTGAAGAACATGATCACCGGTGCTGCCCAGATGGACGGCGCGATCCTGGTTTGCTCGGCCGCTGATGGTCCGATGCCACAAACCCGTGAGCACATCCTGCTGTCCCGTCAGGTAGGCGTTCCGTACATCGTGGTTTTCCTGAACAAGGCTGACCTGGTAGACGACGCTGAGCTGCTGGAACTGGTTGAGATGGAAGTGCGCGATCTGCTGAGCACTTACGACTTCCCAGGCGACGACACTCCGATCATCATCGGTTCTGCTCGTATGGCTCTGGAAGGTAAAGACGACAACGAAATGGGCACCACTGCCGTTCGTAAACTGGTTGAAACTCTGGATACCTACATCCCAGAACCAGTTCGTCTGACCGACAAGCCGTTCCTGATGCCAATCGAAGACGTGTTCTCGATCTCCGGTCGCGGTACTGTTGTGACTGGTCGTATCGAGCGCGGTATCGTTCGCGTTCAAGATCCGCTGGAAATCGTTGGTCTGCGTGACACTACCGTCACCACCTGCACCGGTGTTGAAATGTTCCGCAAGCTGCTCGACGAAGGTCGTGCTGGCGAGAACTGCGGCGTTCTGCTGCGTGGTACCAAGCGTGACGACGTTGAGCGTGGCCAGGTTCTGGTTAAGCCAGGCACCGTTAAGCCGCACACCAAGTTCACCGCAGAAGTCTACGTTCTGAGCAAGGAAGAAGGCGGTCGTCACACTCCGTTCTTCAAAGGCTACCGTCCTCAGTTCTACTTCCGTACTACTGACGTGACTGGTAACTGCCAGCTGCCAGAAGGCGTTGAAATGGTAATGCCAGGTGATAACATCCAAATGGAAGTTACCCTGATCAAAACCATCGCAATGGAAGATGGTCTGCGCTTCGCTATTCGTGAAGGTGGCCGTACCGTTGGTGCTGGTGTTGTAGCTAAAATCATCGAGTAAGCTCTTTTTTGAGTTAGCTTGATGCTTTGAAAAAGGCCCCCGCTCAGCGGGGGCTTTTTTTATTGGGTTGACACCTATCTGGGGCGTCTATAGAATTGCGCCTCCTTTTAACGGGCGTATTGCGCTCGCTGGGAATAGCAGCCGGAGTCTGAAATCCAATGCAAAATCAGCAAATCCGTATCAGGTTGAAGGCTTTTGACCATCGCCTGATCGACCAATCCACCCAGGAAATCGTGGAAACCGCGAAACGTACTGGTGCACAAGTGCGTGGTCCAATTCCACTGCCTACCCGTAAAGAGCGGTTCACCGTTCTGGTCTCCCCGCACGTCAACAAAGACGCGCGTGACCAGTACGAGATCCGTACTCATAAGCGCGTACTGGACATCGTCCAGCCAACGGATAAAACCGTTGATGCACTTATGAAGCTTGATCTGGCGGCCGGTGTGGAAGTACAGATCAGCCTCGGCTAAGACTTGGGTCTTAGTCGTGTAACGCTCTGAAATGGGCGGCCATAGCGGGTGAAAGCCCCGTACACTCATGAGGTTTACAACATGACTATTGGTGTAGTCGGTCGTAAATGCGGTATGACCCGTATTTTCACCGAAGAAGGTGTCTCCATTCCGGTCACGGTCATTGAGATCGAACCGAATCGCGTCACCCAGTTCAAAACTGAAGAAACCGATGGCTATCGTGCAGTGCAAGTCACTGTCGGCGAGCGTCGTGCTTCGCGCGTGACTGCTGCTCAAGCAGGTCACTTCGCAAAAGCAAACGTTGCAGCTGGTCGTACTGTTATGGAGTTCCGTCTTGAAGATGGCGACTACCAGGCTGGCGATCTGATCAACGCTGAAATCTTCGCCGCTGGTCAACTGGTTGATGTAACCGGTCAGTCCAAGGGTAAAGGCTTCCAGGGTACGATCAAGCGTTGGAATTTCCGTGGCCAAGACAACACTCACGGTAACTCCGTTTCCCACCGCGTCCCGGGCTCTATTGGCCAGTGCCAGACTCCTGGTCGTGTATTCAAGGGCAAAAAAATGTCCGGTCATATGGGCGCTGAGCGCGTGACCGTGCAGTCCCTCGAAGTAGTGCGCGTCGACGCTGAACGCAATCTGTTGTTGGTCAAGGGTGCTGTTCCTGGCGCTACTGGCGGCAACCTGGTTGTACGTCCAGCGGCCAAGGCTCGCGGTTAAGGGGAAGCTGACATGCAATTAAATGTAAATGACGCTCAAGCGATCGAAGTTTCCGAACTGACATTTGGCGGCGAATTCAACGAGACGCTGGTTCACCAAGCAGTCGTGGCCTACATGGCCGGCGGCCGTCAAGGTAGCAAGCAGCAAAAGACCCGTTCCGACGTACGTGGTGGCGGTAAGCGCCCTTGGCGTCAGAAAGGCACTGGCCGTGCTCGTGCCGGTACTATCCGTAGCCCAATCTGGCGTGGCGGCGGTACCACTTTCGCAGCTCGTCCACAGGATCACTCTCAGAAGCTCAACAAGAAGATGTATCGCGCAGCACTGCGCTCCATCCTTGCTGAACTCGTGCGTACTGATCGTCTGGTCGTGGTTCAGGACTTCGCTGTTGAAAGTCCAAAAACCAAAGATCTGCTGGGCAAACTGAACAACATGAGCCTGACCGACGTTTTGATCGTGTCTGAAGCTGTTGATCAGAACCTGTACCTGGCTGCTCGCAACCTGCCACACGTTGATGTACGTGACGTGCAAGGTTCCGATCCAGTTAGTCTGATCGCATACGACAAGGTGTTGATCACCGTGTCGGCCGTGAAGAAATTCGAGGAGCTGCTGGGATGAACCAGGAACGCGTATTTAAAGTTCTGCTTGGCCCGCACGTTTCCGAAAAGGCTACGGTTCTGGCTGACAAGAAAGGCCAGTTCGTTTTCAAGGTTGCAACTGACGCAACCAAGCTGGAAATCAAGAAGGCCGTCGAAAGCCTGTTCAGCGTGAAAGTAGAGCGTGTTACTACCCTGAATGTTCTGGGTAAGAGCAAGCGCACTGCTCGCGGTCTGGGCAAGCGTAATGACTGGAAGAAGGCAGTTATCTCCCTTCAGCCAGGCCAAGATCTCGATTTCAGCAGCAGTGCTGAGTAAGGAAGGGGTGCATCATGGCAATCGTTAAATGCAAACCGACTTCCCCTGGCCGCCGTTTTGTGGTCAAGGTGGTCAACCAGGAGCTGCATAAAGGCGCTCCTCACGCACCGCTGCTCGAGAAAAAATCGAAGTCTGGTGGTCGTAACAACAATGGTCGTATTACCACTCGTCACATCGGTGGTGGCCATAAGCAGCATTATCGTCTGGTCGACTTCCGTCGCAACGACAAAGATGGCATCTCTGCCACTGTCGAGCGTATCGAATACGATCCAAACCGTACTGCTCACATCGCTCTGCTGCTGTACGCAGATGGCGAGCGTCGCTACATCATCGCCCCTAAAGGCGTGAGCGCTGGCGACCAGCTGATCGCAGGTGCCCTGGCACCGATCAAGCCGGGCAACGCTCTGCAACTGCGTAACATTCCAGTTGGTAGCACCGTACACGGCATCGAATTGAAGCCAGGTAAAGGCGCACAGATCGCTCGTTCCGCTGGTGCTTCGGCTCAGCTGATCGCTCGTGAAGGTGTCTACGTGACCCTGCGTCTGCGTTCTGGTGAGATGCGTAAAGTGCTGGCTGAATGCCGTGCGACCCTGGGCGAAGTCTCGAACTCCGAGCACAGCCTGCGTTCGCTGGGTAAAGCTGGTGCCAAACGCTGGCGTGGCGTTCGCCCAACCGTTCGTGGTGTTGCCATGAACCCGGTTGACCACCCACACGGTGGTGGTGAAGGTCGTACCTCTGGTGGTCGTCATCCGGTATCGCCATGGGGCTTCCCGACTAAGGGCGCGAAGACTCGTGGTAATAAGCGTACCGACAAAATGATCGTCCGTCGTCGCAAGTAAATAGAGGGATACGACAGTGCCACGTTCTCTGAAAAAAGGTCCTTTTATTGATCTTCACCTACTGAAGAAGATCGAAGTGGCGGCGGAAAAGAACGATCGCAAACCAGTTAAGACCTGGTCGCGTCGTTCGATGATCCTGCCACAAATGGTCGGTCTGACCATCGCAGTACACAACGGTCGTCAACACGTCCCAGTTCTCGTTAACGAAGACATGGTCGGCCACAAACTGGGCGAGTTTGCCGGTACCCGCACTTATCGTGGGCACGTGGCAGACAAGAAAGCCAAGCGTTAAGGGGTTAGGAAATGGAAGTAGCCGCTAAGTTGTCGGGCGCTCGAATCTCCGCCCAGAAAGCCCGCTTGGTCGCCGACCAGATCCGCGGGAAGAAGGTGGGCGAAGCGCTCAACCTGTTGGCTTTCAGCAGTAAGAAAGCCGCCGAGATCATGAAGAAAGTGCTGGAGTCGGCCGTAGCCAACGCCGAGCATAACGAAGGCGCAGACGTTGATGACCTGAAGGTTAGCACCGTTTTCGTCAACGAAGGGCGTTCGCTGAAGCGCATCATGCCACGTGCCAAAGGCCGTGCTGATCGCATCGTCAAGCGGTCTTGCCATATCACTGTCAAGGTTGCTGACAAGTAACGGAGTCGAAGAGATGGGTCAGAAAGTACATCCCATTGGCATTCGCCTGGGAATCGTCAAGGAGCACACCTCCGTCTGGTACGCAGACGGTCGGACTTATGCGGACTACTTGTTCGCTGATCTGAAGGTGCGTGAGTATCTCCAAGACAAACTAAAAAGCGCGTCCGTAAGCCGTATCGATATCCATCGTCCGGCCCAAACTGCACGTATCACCATCCACACCGCTCGTCCAGGTATCGTTATCGGGAAGAAAGGTGAAGATGTTGAGAAACTGCGTCAGGACCTGACCAAGCAAATGGGTGTGCCTGTGCACATCAATATCGAAGAGATCCGCAAGCCGGAGCTCGACGGTATGCTGGTTGCGCAGAGCGTAGCTCAGCAGCTGGAGCGTCGCGTAATGTTCCGTCGCGCTATGAAGCGCGCAGTACAGAACGCCATGCGCATTGGTGCCAAAGGCATCAAAATCCAAGTGAGCGGTCGTCTCGGCGGTGCTGAAATCGCACGTACTGAATGGTATCGCGAAGGTCGTGTGCCACTGCACACCCTGCGTGCCGACATCGACTATGCCAACTACGAAGCTCACACCACTTACGGTGTGATCGGTGTAAAGGTTTGGATCTTCAAAGGCGAAGTAATTGGTGGTCGCCAAGAAGAACTGAAACCACAAGCACCAGCGCCTCGTAAAAAAGCTGCTAAGTAAGGGGTACGCCAAATGTTGCAACCTAAGCGTACGAAGTTCCGCAAGCAGATGACAGGCCACAACCGTGGTCTGGCTCAGCGCGGTAGCAAAGTCAGCTTCGGCGAGTTCGCGCTGAAGTCTGTAGCTCGTGGTCGTCTCACCGCTCGTCAGATCGAGTCAGCGCGTCGTGCTCTGACCCGTCACGTAAAACGTGGCGGCAAGATCTGGATCCGTGTATTCCCGGACAAGCCGATCTCCAAGAAGCCTCTCGAAGTGCGGATGGGTAAAGGTAAGGGTAACGTGGAATACTGGGTAGCCCAGATTCAGCCAGGCAAGGTCCTGTATGAGATCGAGGGTGTTTCTGAAGAGCTGGCGCGTGAGGCTTTCGCCCTGGCTGCTGCAAAGCTGCCGCTCGCCACCTCCTTTGTTAAACGGACGGTGATGTGATGAAAGCGAATGAACTTCGTGAAAAATCCGCACAGCAGCTGAACGAGCAACTGCTCGGCTTGCTGCGCGACCAGTTCAATCTGCGTATGCAGAAAGCAACTGGCCAGTTGGGGCAGTCTCATCTGCTCTCGCAAGTTAAGCGTGACATCGCTCGCGTGAAGACTGTGCTCAACCAGCAGGCAGGTAAGTGATCATGGCTGAAGCCGAAAAGACTGTCCGTACGCTGACTGGCCGTGTTGTCAGCGACAAGATGGACAAAACCATCACCGTTTTGATCGAGCGTCGCGTTAAGCACCCGATCTACGGTAAATATGTTAAGCGTTCGACTAAGCTGCACGCGCACGACGAAACCAATCAGTGCCACATCGGCGACAAAGTCACTATTCGTGAAACTCGTCCGCTGGCCAAGACCAAGTCTTGGGCACTGGTTGATGTTCTCGAACGCGCTGTGGAAGTCTAAGGACTAGGGGTCGGAGAAATTATATGATTCAGACTCAATCCATGCTCGATGTGGCCGATAACAGCGGCGCTCGCCGTGTTATGTGCATCAAGGTGCTGGGTGGCTCCCATCGTCGTTACGCTGGTATCGGTGACATCATCAAAGTTACCGTGAAGGAAGCAATTCCTCGCGGTAAAGTGAAAAAAGGCCAAGTGATGACTGCTGTTGTAGTCCGCACTCGTCACGGCGTACGTCGTGCTGATGGCTCCATTATCCGCTTTGATGGCAACGCTGCTGTTCTTCTGAACAACAAGCAAGAGCCGATCGGCACCCGTATCTTTGGGCCAGTGACCCGTGAACTTCGTACTGAGAAGTTCATGAAGATCGTCTCGCTCGCCCCAGAAGTGCTGTAAGGAGATCCGACATGCAAAAGATTCGTCGTGACGACGAGATCATCGTGATCGCCGGCAAAGACAAAGGTAAGCGCGGTAAGGTGCTTAAGGTTCTCGCTAATAACCGTCTGGTTATCGGTGGTCTGAACCTGGTTAAGCGTCATACCAAGCCTAACCCGATGTCGGGCGTGCAGGGCGGTATCGTCGAGAAAGAAGCTCCGCTGGATGCTTCTAACGTCGCCATCTTCAACGGCGAAACCAACAAGGCTGACCGCGTTGGTTTCAAAGTAGAAGACGGTAAGAAAATTCGTGTCTTCAAGTCGACCCAAAAAGCGGTTGATGCTTGAACACTGCTAGGTAGATTAGACCATGGCACGACTACAAGAGATTTACCGGAAGGAAATCGCCCCTAAGCTTAAGGAAGAACTTAAGCTTGGGAACGTGATGGAAGTTCCGCGCGTTACCAAAATCACCCTGAACATGGGTCTGGGCGAAGCGATCGGCGACAAAAAAGTCATCGAGCACGCTGTTGCTGACCTGGAAAAGATCACCGGCCAGAAAGTCGTTGTGACCTACGCTCGGAAATCCATCGCTGGCTTTAAAGTCCGTGAAGGTTGGCCGATCGGCGTCAAAGTGACCCTGCGCCGTGAGCGTATGTACGAATTCCTGGATCGTCTGCTGTCGATCTCCCTGCCTCGGGTTCGCGACTTCCGCGGCCTGAATGCCAAGTCCTTCGATGGTCGTGGTAACTACAGCATGGGCGTGAAAGAGCAGATCATCTTCCCGGAAATCGACTACGACAAGATCGATGCTCTCCGCGGTCTGGACATCACCCTGACCACCACTGCCAAGAACGATGATGAAGGTCGCGCCCTGTTGCGTGCTTTCAAATTCCCGTTCCGCAACTGATTGGAGTAGGACCATGGCCAAGATGAGCATGAAAAACCGCGAGCTGAAGCGTCAGCTCACGGTTGCCAAGTACGCCAAGAAGCGTGCAGCACTGAAAGCAATCATCGTTGATCTGAACGCAAGTCCAGAAGCACGTTGGGAAGCTACAGTAGCTCTGCAGAAGCAGCCACGTGACGCAAGCGCTTCGCGCATGCGTAACCGCTGCCGCCTGACCGGTCGTCCACACGGCGTTTACCGCAAGTTCGGCCTCGGCCGTAACAAACTGCGTGAAGCGGCAATGCGTGGTGACGTACCAGGTCTGGTTAAAGCCAGCTGGTAAGTACTTTCAACGTCCGGGTGGTCTGAATCGAAAGATACTGACCGCCGGTGACCTTGAATCTGGAACAAGCCCCTTTTGGGGCTTGTTTCATTTCCGGAGTGTGTCTAAAATACGCGGCTCGCCTGAGCCCGTGTTTTTTACCCGGAGATTCTCGGCGATATATGTAGCCGCAAGGCTAATTTTTTTGTATTAGGAGCGTCTAGCCCATGAGTATGCAGGACCCGTTAGCGGACATGCTAACTCGTATCCGTAATGCCCAGATGGCTGAAAAGTCCGTCGTAAGCATGCCATCTTCCAAGTTGAAGGTAGCTGTTGCCAAAGTCCTGAAAGACGAAGGCTACATTGCGGATTATCAGATCAGCAGCGATGTTAAAGCACTGCTGTCCATCGAGCTGAAGTACTTCGAAGGCCGTTCGGTCATCGAGGAAGTGAAGCGCGTTAGCCGTCCAGGCCTGCGTCAGTACAAGTCCGCTGAAGATCTGCCGAAAGTTCGTGGCGGTCTGGGCGTGTCTATCGTCTCCACCAACAAAGGTGTGATGACGGATCGTGCTGCGCGCGCTGCCGGTGTCGGCGGCGAAGTTCTTTGCACTGTGTTCTAAGGGGGGATAAGCATGTCTCGCGTCGCTAAGAACCCCGTTAAGCTGCCAGCCGGTGTCGAAGTAAAATTCGCAGGCCAACAGCTTTCGGTGAAGGGTGCCAAGGGTACTCTTGAACTGAACATCCATTCGTCCGTTGAGATCGTTGAAGAAGCTGGTGAGCTGCGTTTCGCTGCTCGCAATGGCGATCAACAAACTCGCGCAATGGCCGGTACCACGCGTGCGTTGGTAAACAACATGGTCCAAGGCGTAAGCCAAGGCTTCGAGCGCAAGCTCCAGCTGGTCGGTGTTGGTTACAAAGCGCAAGCAAAAGGCACGGTTTTGAACCTGGCCCTTGGCTTCTCGCACCCAGTGGATTACGAACTGCCGGAAGGCATCACCGCTGAGACTCCTAGCCAGACCGATATCCTGATCAAGGGCATCGACAAGCAACTGGTAGGTCAAGTGGCTGCTGAGATCCGCGACTTCCGTCCACCAGAGCCGTACAAAGGCAAAGGTGTGCGCTACGCGGACGAAGTCGTCCGTCGTAAAGAAGCCAAGAAGAAGTAGGGCATAGCAAATGACCGACAAAAAAGTTACTCGACTGCGTCGCGCTCGCAAAGCACGCCTGAAAATGCACGAACTCGAAGTCGTGCGTCTCTGCGTGTTCCGCTCGTCGCAGCACATCTACGCCCAGGTCATCTCGGCCGACGGCAACAAAGTCCTGGCAAGCGCCTCGACTTTGGATAAAGAACTGCGTGATGGTGCCACTGGCAACATCGACGCGGCCACTAAGGTTGGCCAGCTGGTCGCTACGCGTGCTAAGGCCGCTGGCGTCTCGCAAGTGGCTTTCGACCGCTCTGGCTTCAAGTACCATGGCCGCGTGAAAGCGCTTGCTGATGGCGCTCGTGAAGCTGGGCTGGAGTTCTAAGTTATGTCAAATAACGACCAAAAGCGCGACGAAGGCTACATTGAGAAGCTGGTTCAAGTTAACCGCGTAGCCAAAACCGTTAAAGGCGGCCGTATCTTCACCTTCACCGCGTTGACCGTGGTTGGTGATGGTAAAGGCCGTGTTGGCTTCGGCCGTGGCAAGTCGCGTGAAGTGCCTGCTGCGATCCAGAAGGCAATGGAAGCTGCTCGTCGCAACATGATCCAAGTTGACCTGAACGGCACCACTCTGCAGTACGCAATGAAGTCCGCCCATGGCGCTTCGAAGGTGTACATGCAGCCTGCTTCTGAAGGTACCGGTATCATCGCTGGCGGCGCTATGCGTGCTGTCCTCGAAGTTGCTGGCGTTCAGAACGTTCTGGCCAAGTGCTACGGCTCGACTAACCCGGTAAACGTGGTTCACGCCACTTTCAAAGGTTTGAAAGCTATGCAATCTCCTGAGTCCATCGCTGCTAAGCGTGGCCTGACTGTCAAGGAGATCTTCTGATCATGGCTACCGTTAAAGTAACGCTGATCAAAAGCATGACCGGCCGCATCCCTAACCACAAACTGTGCGTTAAGGGTCTGGGTCTGCGTCGCATCGGTCACACTGTAGAAGTACTTGATACTCCCGAGAATCGCGGGATGATCAACAAGGCTTACTACATGCTGCGTGTCGAGGGTTAATCGATGAAACTCAATGATCTGAGTCCAGCGCCGGGTTCCCGTCGCGAAAAGCATCGTCCGGGCCGTGGTATCGGTAGCGGTTTGGGTAAGACTGGTGGCCGTGGCCACAAAGGTCAAACCTCCCGCTCCGGTGGCACCATCGCTCCAGGCTTTGAAGGCGGTCAACAGCCGCTGCATCGTCGCCTGCCTAAGTTCGGTTTCGTATCCCTGAAAGCCATGGATCGCGCAGAAGTGCGTCTGTCCGAGCTGGCTAAAGTGGAAGGCGACATCGTTACTGTGCAGACCCTGAAAGATGCCAACGTGATCAACGTCAACGTACAGCGTGTGAAAATCATGCTGTCCGGTGAAGTGACTCGCGCTGTCACTATCGGCAAGGGAATCGGCGCCACCAAAGGTGCGCGTTCGGCTATCGAAGCAGCTGGCGGCAAGTTCGAGGAATAAATGGCTAAGCAAGGTGCTCTCTCAGCGCTCGGCAAAGGCGGTATGTCTGAACTTTGGGCTCGTCTGCGTTTTCTGTTCCTGGCGATTATCGTCTACCGAATAGGCGCACACATCCCGGTTCCAGGTATCAACCCGGACCGACTCGCAGACCTGTTTCGACAGAATGAGGGGACCATTCTTAGCTTGTTCAACATGTTTTCCGGCGGCGCGCTGGAACGGATGAGCATCTTTGCACTGGGGATCATGCCGTACATTTCGGCATCGATCATCATGCAACTGATGACCGCCGTCAGCCCGCAGCTGGAGCAGTTGAAGAAGGAAGGTGAAGCTGGCCGTCGCAAGATTAGCCAGTACACCCGCTACGGCACTGTCGCTCTCGCCCTGGTTCAAGCTATCGGCATGTCCGTTGGCCTGGCGGGGCAGGGCGTTGCGTTCACTGGTGACTTTGGCTTCCATTTCGTCGCGGTATCCACTTTTGTGGCTGGTGCGATGTTCATGATGTGGCTGGGTGAGCAGATTACTGAGCGTGGTGTTGGTAACGGTATCTCGATGTTGATTTTCGCAGGTATCGTCGCCGGTCTTCCGAGAGCAATCGGGCAGTCTTTCGAGTCTGCGCGTCAGGGTGATATCAATATTTTTGCCCTGGTTGCCATCGGTTTGCTGGCAGTAGCGATTATCGGTTTTGTGGTGTTCATTGAGCGTGGCCAGCGTCGTATTGCTGTTCACTACGCCAAGCGTCAGCAGGGCCGTAAGGTTTTTGCTGCGCAGACCAGCCACTTGCCGCTGAAAGTGAATATGGCCGGTGTTATCCCGGCAATTTTCGCGAGCAGCATTTTGCTGTTTCCGGCTTCGTTGGGTACCTGGTTTGGTCAGTCTGAAAATATGGGCTGGCTGCAGGACCTCTCTCAGTCGATCGCTCCTGGTCAGCCGTTGAATATTCTGCTGTTTAGTGCAGGGATTATTTTCTTCTGCTTCTTCTATACGGCGTTGATGTTCAATCCGAAAGACGTAGCGGAAAACCTGAAGAAGTCCGGTGCCTTTATTCCGGGCATCCGTCCAGGTGAGCAGTCGGCACGCTACATTGATGGCGTTCTGACTCGTTTGACCCTGTTCGGTGCTCTATATATGACGGCCGTGTGCTTGCTGCCCCAGTTCCTGGTGGTTGCAGCAAACGTTCCGTTCTACCTTGGCGGGACCTCGTTGCTGATCGTCGTCGTGGTTGTGATGGACTTCATGTCCCAAGTACAATCGCACCTCGTTTCGCACCAGTACGAATCCCTGATGAAGAAAGCCAACCTGAAGGGCTACGGCAGCGGCATGTTGCGCTGAGTACCCATAAGGTTCGAGGAGTTGGTGATGAAAGTTCGTGCATCGGTGAAAAAGCTGTGCCGTAACTGCAAGATTATTCGCCGCGAAGGTGTTGTTCGAGTAATTTGCAGCGCGGAACCGCGTCACAAACAGCGCCAAGGCTGAGTGTGATCCGCTTGAAGCCCGGCAGCTAGTGCGCTGCCGGGTTGATTATTTGTTATTACAGCGATATTATCTCGCGCCCTATTTCTTGGCTTCCGGGGCGTAGGTAGCTGTCAATTGGAGTCCCACTGAATGGCCCGTATTGCAGGCGTTAACATTCCAGATAACAAGCACACTGTTATCTCGCTGACCTACATCTATGGTGTTGGTCGCACTACTGCGCAGAAAATTTGCGCAGTTGCTGGGGTAAACCCAGCCGCTAAGATCAAGGATCTGAGCGACGAGCAGATTGAACAGCTGCGTGGCGAAGTGGCGAAGTTCACCACTGAAGGTGATCTGCGTCGCGAAATCAACATGAAAATCAAGCGTTTGATGGACCTCGGTTGCTATCGCGGTCTGCGTCATCGTCGTGGTCTTCCAGTACGCGGTCAGCGTACCAAGACTAACGCGCGTACCCGTAAAGGTCCGCGTAAGCCGATCCGCAAGTAATCGCCCCAGCGAATCGACAGGAAAATTATCATGGCAAAACCTGCTGCTCGTCCTCGTAAAAAAGTTAAAAAGACAGTGGTTGATGGCATCGCCCACATCCATGCTTCTTTTAACAACACCATCGTGACCATCACCGACCGTCAAGGTAACGCGCTTTCTTGGGCTACCTCTGGTGGTTCGGGTTTCCGCGGTTCCCGCAAGTCCACCCCGTTTGCTGCTCAAGTAGCTGCTGAACGTGCTGGTCAAGCTGCGCTGGAATATGGCCTGAAAAACCTCGACGTTAACGTCAAAGGTCCAGGTCCAGGTCGTGAGTCTGCTGTCCGTGCTTTGAACGGCTGTGGCTATAAGATCGCCAGCATCACCGACGTGACGCCAATCCCGCACAACGGGTGCCGTCCGCCGAAGAAGCGCCGCGTGTAATCCAGGAGATTGTAAAGAATGGCTCGTTACATTGGTCCAAAATGCAAACTCGCTCGTCGCGAAGGCACCGATCTCTTCCTGAAGAGCGGCGTGCGCGCGATCGAATCGAAGTGCAACATTGAAGCAGCACCTGGTATCCACGGCCAACGCCGCGGTCGCCAGTCCGACTACGGCACCCAACTGCGTGAAAAGCAGAAGGTCCGTCGTATCTACGGCGTTCTCGAGCGTCAGTTCAGCGGCTACTACAAAGAAGCTGCTGGCAAGAAAGGTGCAACCGGTGAAAACCTGCTGCAACTGCTCGAATGCCGTCTGGACAACGTTGTATACCGTATGGGCTTTGGTTCTACTCGTGCCGAATCCCGTCAGCTGGTATCGCACAAATCCGTCAGCGTAAACGGCCAAACCGTTAACGTCCCGTCCTACCAGGTTCGTGCTGGTGACGTGGTTGCGATTCGCGAGAAAGCAAAAAACCAACTTCGCATTGTCCAAGCTCTCGATCTGTGTGCCCAACGTGGCCGCGTAGAATGGGTAGAAGTAGACACTGAGAAGAAGTCGGGCGTTTTCAAGAACGTTCCAGCTCGCAGTGATCTGTCCGCCGACATCAACGAAAGCCTGATTGTCGAGCTCTACTCCAAGTAAGGGCTAGAAAATAGGTGCATCCATGCAGATTTCGGTAAATGAGTTCCTGACACCCCGCCACATTGATGTGCAGGTTGTCAGTCCAACCCGCGCCAAGATCACTCTCGAGCCTCTCGAGCGTGGTTTTGGCCACACCCTGGGCAACGCGCTGCGCCGCATCCTGTTGTCCTCAATGCCCGGCTGTGCAGTAGTCGAGGCCGAGATTGACGGTGTGCTCCACGAGTACAGCGCCATCGAAGGTGTACAGGAAGACGTAATTGAAATCCTGTTGAACCTTAAAGGTCTGGCTATCAAGCTGCACGGCCGTGACGAAGTTACGCTGACCTTGTCGAAGAAGGGTTCGGGGGTGGTTACCGCTGCCGATATTCAGCTGGATCATGATGTCGAGATCGTTAACCCCGATCACGTAATCGCTAACCTGGCGTCTAACGGCGCCCTGAACATGAAGCTCACCGTAGCTCGTGGTCGTGGTTATGAACCGGCCGACTCGCGTCAGAGCGATGAAGACGAAAGCCGCAGCATTGGTCGCTTGCAGCTTGACTCTTCGTTCAGCCCGGTTCGCCGTATCGCATACGTGGTGGAAAACGCCCGTGTCGAGCAGCGTACTAACCTGGACAAGCTGGTTATTGATCTGGAAACCAACGGTACTCTGGATCCTGAAGAGGCTATCCGCCGCGCTGCAACCATCCTGCAACAGCAGTTGGCTGCGTTCGTCGACCTCAAAGGTGACAGCGAACCAGTGGTAATCGAGCAGGAAGACGAGATCGATCCGATCCTGCTTCGCCCGGTTGACGATCTGGAACTGACTGTACGTTCGGCTAACTGCCTTAAGGCGGAAAACATTTACTACATCGGCGACCTGATTCAGCGTACCGAAGTAGAACTGTTGAAGACTCCGAACCTGGGCAAGAAATCCTTGACTGAAATCAAGGACGTTCTGGCCTCCCGCGGTCTGTCCCTCGGCATGCGCCTCGACAACTGGCCGCCTGCAAGTCTTAAGAAGGACGACAAGGCGACTGCCTGATCGTCGTAATCACCGAACGTGAGTTTGGTAAGGAATGAACCATGCGTCATCGTAAAAGTGGTCGTCACCTGAGCCGTACCAGCTCGCACCGCAAGGCCATGTTCCAAAACATGGCGGTGTCGCTGTTCGAGCACGAGCTGATCAAAACTACACTGCCGAAAGCTAAAGAACTGCGTCGCGTTGCTGAGCCGCTGATCACTTTGGCCAAGACAGACAGCCTGGCTAACCGCCGTCTGGCTTTCGACCGTACCCGTTCGAAAGCTATCGTTGGTAAGCTCTTCAACGACCTGGGCAAGCGTTACGCTACCCGTGAGGGTGGCTACCTGCGCATCCTCAAGTGCGGTTTCCGCGCTGGCGACAACGCGCCTATGGCGTACGTCGAGTTGGTTGATCGTGCTACTGCCGGCGAAGCTGTAAGCGCCGAGTAAGACGTCAGTCTGTAACGAAGAACCGGGCCTAGTGCCCGGTTTTTTGTGCGCGTAAGAAATAGCGCGATAGGTACAAGCTTCCACAGGTGGTGCTCGGCACTATGGTGTTTAGGGGGTTGGTAGTTATTCTCTATCGATGCTTACAATTTAATGAATTTGTAGGCGTCATATGGATGACCAATACTCTATCCAAGCCGATTAGCCGGCAGTTCCAAGTCCGACCTGAGGAAAATTGAGCATGAGCCAGAATAAAGTTCTTACCACCGCCAGCGGCGCTCCCGTCGCGGACAATCAGAATTCCCGTTCCGCCGGCCCGCGTGGTCCGTTGCTGCTCGACGACTTCCACCTGATCGAGAAGCTCGCTCACTTCAACCGTGAAAACATCCCTGAGCGACGCGTGCACGCCAAGGGTTCAGGCGCCTACGGTACTTTCACGGTAAGCAAAGATATTACCCAATACACCAGCGCCAAGCTGTTCGAGAGCGTAGGTAAGCAAACCCCCACCTTCCTGCGGTTTTCCACGGTAGGCGGCGAGCGTGGCTCGGCGGATACAGAGCGTGACCCTCGTGGCTTTGCTCTGAAGTTCTACACCGAAGAAGGCAACTGGGACATCGTGGGTAACAACACCCCTGTGTTCTTCATCCGTGACCCGCTGAAATTTCCTGACTTCATCCACACCCAGAAGCGTCTGCCCCAGAGCAATCTGAAAAGCGCGCAGATGATGTGGGATTTCTGGTCGCATTCTCCAGAAGCGCTGCATCAGGTCACCATCCTGTTTTCGGACCGTGGTATCCCGGATGGCTATCGTCACATGCACGGCTTCGGTAGCCACACCTACAGCCTGATCAACGCCAAGGGTGAGCGTCACTGGGTAAAGTGGCACTACAAAACCAAGCAGGGCATCAAGAATCTGGCTCCAGCTGAAGCCGCTCGCCTGGCCGGTACAGACCCCGATTACGCGCAGCGCGATCTGTTCGGTGCGATCGAGCGTGGTGACTTCCCGAAATGGCGCGTGTGCATCCAGATCATGACGGAGGCCCAGGCCAATGCGCACTACGAGAACCCTTTTGACGTGACCAAGACCTGGTCGCATAAGGAATTCCCGCTGATCGAAGTGGGTGAACTGGAACTCAACCGTAATCCGCAGAACTACTTCGCTGAAGTCGAACAAGCTGCGTTTGGACCGAGCAATATGGTTCCGGGTGTAGGCCTGTCGCCGGACCGCATGCTGCAGGGCCGTGTATTCGCCTACGCAGATGCCCATCGCTACCGTGTCGGCACCAACCACCAGCAGCTGCCGGTGAACGCCCCACGTAGCCCGGTGAACAGCTATCAGCGCGACGGTTCGATGGCGTTCGGCAGCAATGGCGGTGGTACACCTAACTACGAGCCGAACAGCTACGCCGATGCGCCTAAACAAGCGCCTCAGTACGCAGAGCCCGCGCTGGCCCTGAGCGGTGCCGCAGACCGTTACGATCACCGCGAAGACACGGATTACTACAGCCACGCGGGTGCACTGTTTCGCTTGATGAGCGCCGAGCAGAAAGACTTGCTCGTCAACAACATCGCCGGCGCAATGGCTGGGGTTTCCAGTGATGTGGTTCAGCGTCAACTGGCGCACTTCCAAAAGGCCGACCCGGCTTATGGAGAAGCAATCGCAAAGGCGTTGGGTGTATCGCTTAACTGACTCTAAACGATAAGCAGAACCGCCCTCATTTGGGCGGTTTTTGCGTTATTTCAGCTACTTTTCTGCGAAAATCTTCACTTTTCTGCCGTTGATCCCGTGACCTCCAAGTCATCATGGTTCAAACTACAGACTTTCAAGCAGGGAGATGTAGGGCGATGCAAGGTCACCCCGACGTAATCGATTACCTCAACACGTTGCTGACGGGCGAACTGGCAGCTCGTGACCAATATTTCATCCATTCGCGTATGTACGAAGACTGGGGCTTTACTGAGCTCTACGAGCGTATCAACCACGAAATGGAAGAAGAGGCACAGCACGCCGACGCGCTGATGCGCCGTATCCTGATGCTCGAAGGCACGCCACGTATGCGTCCCGATGACCTGGATGTAGGTACGACAGTGCCTGACATGCTCGCTGCCGACCTGCGATTGGAATACAAAGTCCGTGCTGCACTCTGCAAAGGCATCGAACTCTGCGAACAGCACAACGACTATGTCACTCGTGAAATCCTCCGCGTGCAGCTGAACGATACCGAAGAAGATCACACCTACTGGCTGGAGAAGCAGTTGGGCCTGATCAAGCTCATTGGCCTGGAAAATTACCTGCAATCGCAGTTCTGATTCCCGGCTATAAAAAAGCCCCGGTCACCTTAGCGGTGACCGGGGCTTTTCATTGGGCCCGATAAAGTCAGGCCCGGTCGCGGGCCAACAACGGTTTCAAGTAGTAACCGGTGTGCGACTGAGGCATCTCGGAGACCTGCTCCGGCGTACCTACCGCGATGATCTGGCCACCTTTGGAGCCGCCTTCCGGCCCAAGGTCCACCAGCCAGTCGGCGGTTTTGATCACATCCAGGTTGTGCTCGATCACGACCACCGTGTTTCCGTGGTCGCGCAAGCGGTGCAACACGTCCAGCAGTTGCTGGATGTCCGCAAAGTGCAGGCCGGTTGTCGGTTCATCGAGGATGTAGAGGGTCTTGCCGGTATCGCGCTTGGACAGCTCGCGCGACAGCTTGACCCGTTGCGCCTCACCACCGGACAACGTGGTCGCCGATTGCCCCAGCTTGATATACGACAGGCCCACATCCATCAGTGTTTGCAGCTTGCGCGCCAACGCCGGGACTGCATCGAAGAACACCCGCGCTTCCTCGATGGTCATCTCCAGGGTTTCATGGATGCTCTTGCCCTTGTATTTGATCTCCAGGGTTTCGCGGTTGTAGCGCTTGCTCTTGCACACATCACACGGCACGTAGATGTCCGGAAGGAAGTGCATTTCCACCTTGATCAAGCCATCGCCCTGACAGGCTTCGCAGCGTCCACCCTTGACGTTGAACGAGAACCGGCCTGGCCCGTAGCCCCGCGAACGGGACTCCGGAACGCCGGCAAACAATTCGCGGATCGGCGTGAACAGCCCGGTATAGGTCGCTGGGTTTGAGCGTGGCGTGCGACCGATCGGGCTCTGGTCGATGTCGACTACTTTGTCCAGGTGTTCCAGGCCCTTGATGCTGTCGTGCGCCGCTGCTTCCAGGGTGGTCGCGCCATTCAAGGCGGTAGCGCTCAGCGGGAACAGGGTGTTGTTGATCAGCGTCGACTTGCCTGAGCCGGAAACGCCTGTCACGCAGGTCAGCAGGCCAAGCGGGATTTCCAGGTCGACATTGCGCAAGTTATTCCCGCGCGCACCCTTGAGGTGCAACGCCAGCTTCTTGTTGCGCGGTGTCCGTTTGGCCGGCACTTCAATCTTGACGCGACCAGACAGGTACTTGCCGGTCAGTGAGTCCGGGTGCGCCATGACTTCGGCAGGCGTACCTTCAGCGACAATATGCCCACCATGCACACCGGCGCCCGGGCCAATGTCGACGACGTAGTCCGCCAGGCGAATCGCATCTTCGTCGTGTTCGACCACGATCACGGTGTTGCCAATGTCCCGCAGGTGTTTCAGCGTGCCGAGCAGGCGATCGTTGTCCCGTTGGTGCAAGCCAATGGACGGCTCATCAAGGATGTACAGCACCCCGACAAGACCGGCACCAATCTGGCTGGCCAGGCGAATCCGCTGGGCTTCACCGCCCGACAAGGTATCCGCGCTGCGATCCAGCGACAGGTAGTCCAGGCCCACATTGACCAGGAACTGCAGTCGCTCGCGAATTTCCTTGAGGATCTTGTCGGCAATTTCCCCGCGACGGCCTGTCAGTTTAAGCACGCCAAAGTACTCGCAGGCATCACCAATAGGCAGGTTGGTTACCGCCGGCAACGTCTTCTCGCCTACCCACACATGCCGCGCCTCGCGACGTAAACGAGTGCCCCGGCAATCCGGGCACGGTTGGGTGCTTAGGAACTTCGCCAGTTCTTCGCGCACGCTCGCCGATTCGGTTTCGCGGTAGCGGCGCTCCAGGTTCGGCACGATGCCTTCGAACGGGTGGGAGCGTTTAACGATGTCGCCACGGTCGTTCAGGTACTTGAAGTCGACATTCTGCGTGCCGCTGCCGTGGAGGATGACCTTCTGCTGATCCGCCGGCAGTTGGTTGAACGGCACTTCGAGGCTGAATTTGTAGTGTGACGCCAACGAGCCCAGCATCTGGAAGTAGTAGACGTTGCGCCGGTCCCAGCCGCGTATCGCGCCCTCCGCCAGGGTCAGCTCGCCGTTGACCAGGCGCTTGATGTCGAAGAACTGCTTCACACCGAGGCCATCGCAAGTCGGGCACGCGCCGGCCGGGTTGTTGAAGGAAAACAGCTTGGGTTCCAGCTCACTGATGGCGTGCCCACAGATCGGGCAGGCAAAGCGCGCGGAGAAGATGATTTCTTCACCCGGCTCGTCGTCCATCGGCGCCACCAGGGCAATGCCGTCTGCCAGCTTCAGTGCTGTCTCGAACGATTCCGCCAGGCGCTGTTGCAGGTCGGCCCGCACCTTGAAGCGGTCCACCACGACATCGATGGAGTGCTTCTTCTGCTTGTCGAGTTTCGGCGCTTCATCCAGCTCATAGAGCTTGCCGTTGATCCGCGCGCGTACGAAACCTTGTGCGCGAAGCTCCTCGAAGACGGAAAGGTGTTCGCCCTTGCGTTCGCGAATCACCGGCGCCAGCAGCATCAGCTTGGCGCCTTCCGGCTGTGCCAGTACCAGGTCAACCATCTGGCTGACGGTCTGGGCTTCCAAGGGAATGTCGTGGTCCGGGCAGCGCGGGATACCTACGCGCGCATAGAGAAGACGCAGGTAGTCGTAGATTTCGGTGATGGTGCCCACGGTGGAGCGCGGGTTATGGGAGGTCGACTTCTGTTCGATGGAGATCGCCGGCGAGAGGCCTTCAATCGTGTCGACGTCGGGTTTTTCCATCATCGACAGGAACTGCCGGGCATAGGCCGACAACGATTCCACATAGCGCCGCTGGCCTTCGGCATACAGCGTGTCGAACGCCAGGGACGATTTGCCGGACCCGGACAAGCCGGTGATGACGATCAGTTTGTCCCGGGGCAGGGTCAGGTCGATGTTCTTCAGGTTGTGGGTTCTAGCCCCACGAATCAGGATCTTGTCCAAGATGGCCTCGCACGGCGGGCGTAAATAATGCAGGAGTATACGGCTAAAGACTGGATGAATATACACTGTCAAGTGGCCGCTTGCAGCCTTACATGAAAGCTGCGCGGCAAAGCGCCGCATATACCCTCTCAATCGATGGGACTGGTAGAATCGCCGCCGGTTCACACGAGGTTTTTCCATGCACGATCCCCACAGCGAACGCATGAGTAGCGGCGAGACCCGAGCGGCAAGCGGTCTGGCCCTGGTGTTCGCCTTCCGTATGCTTGGCATGTTTATGGTGTTGCCGGTACTCGCGACCTATGGAATGGATCTCGCAGGCGCGACCCCCGCCCTCATCGGCCTGGCGATTGGCGCCTACGGCCTGACCCAGGCAATTTTCCAGATTCCGTTCGGGATCATTTCCGACCGCGTTGGCCGTCGTCCGGTGATTTACCTGGGGCTGATCGTGTTCGCCCTCGGCAGTGTGCTCGCGGCGCAGTCCGATTCGATCTGGGGCGTGATCGCCGGTCGCGTCCTACAGGGCGCCGGTGCGATCTCTGCCGCCGTCATGGCGCTGCTGTCGGACCTGACCCGCGAACAGCATCGCACCAAGGCCATGGCCATGATCGGCATGACCATTGGCCTGTCGTTTGCCGTGGCCATGGTGGTCGGCCCCTTGCTGACCCGCGCGTTCGGCTTGCACGGGCTGTTCCTCGCCACGGGCGGCATGGCGTTGTTCGGCATCGTGATCGTCGCCTTCATGGTGCCGCGCTCCACTGGCACATTGCAGCACCGTGAGTCCGGGGTTGCGCGCAAGGCGTTGTTGCCGACACTCAAGCACCCCGACCTGCTGCGCCTGGATTTAGGTATCTTCGTATTACACGCGATGCTGATGTGCAGCTTCGTCGCCTTGCCCCTGGCCCTGGTGGAAAAAGCCGGCCTGCCCAAGGAGCAGCACTGGTGGGTCTACCTCACGGCGCTGTTGATTTCGTTCTTCGCCATGATCCCGTTCATCATCTATGGCGAGAAGAAACGCAAAATGAAACAAGTGCTGCTCGGCGCCGTCGCGACGCTGATGCTCACTGAGCTATTCTTCTGGCAGTTCGGCGATAGCCTGCGAGCGCTGGTCATCGGTACGGTGGTGTTCTTCACCGCGTTCAACCTGCTGGAGGCTTCGTTGCCTTCGCTGATCAGTAAAGTTTCACCGGCCGGTGGCAAGGGCACGGCGATGGGGGTGTACTCCACCAGCCAGTTCCTTGGTTCTGCATTGGGCGGCATCATGGGTGGCTGGATGTTCCAGCATGGCGGTTTGTCGGTTGTGTTCCTCGGATGCGCTGGGCTGGCTGCACTTTGGCTAGCCTTTGCTGTTACCATGCGCGAACCCCCATACGTCACAAGCCTGCGCCTGCCGTTGTCGCCCGAAGCCATTCGTGAAGCCGGCCTGGTAGAGCGCCTGAAGGCCGTTGTTGGGGTAACAGATGCGGTAGTGATCGCCGAAGAAGCCGCCATCTACATCAAATTGGACACCGAATTATTGGATCGCGCGACGCTCGAGCAACTGGTCAATCCAGTGCCGACAGCGCGCCCAGCCTAGGAGAACGTTATGGCCCGTGGGGTTAACAAAGTCATATTGGTCGGTACATGCGGCCAGGATCCCGAAGTTCGCTACTTGCCTAACGGTAACGCCGTGACCAACCTGAGTCTGGCGACCAGCGAACAGTGGACCGACAAGCAAACCGGCCAGAAGGTCGAGAAAACCGAATGGCACCGTGTGTCGATGTTCGGCAAGGTGGCAGAGATCGCCGGTGAATACCTGCGCAAAGGTTCGCAGGTCTACATCGAAGGCAAGCTGCAAACCCGCGAGTGGGAAAAAGACGGTATCAAGCGTTACACCACCGAAATCGTGGTCGACATGCAAGGCACCATGCAACTGCTGGGCGGCCGTCCACAGGGCGACCAACAGGGCCAGGGCGGCATGTCCAACTCGGCACCGCGCCCACAGCAGTCGCGTCCGCAGCCAAGCCAGCAGCCACAGCGTGAGTCGCGTCCAGCGCCACAGCAGGCTGCTCCGCAACCGGCTCCGGATTTCGACAGCTTTGATGACGATATCCCGTTCTAGGATACCGCCCGGACCTGCCGTGCAGCGTCTTTCCAAAAAGCCCCCTGAGCCCTGCTCTCGGGGCTTTTTGTTTGCCTGCGAAAAACACCCTCAAGGATGAACACCGTGCCAAACACTCTTCTGGTCTTCCTGTTCAGTGCGATTTTTGTTGGCGTCTGCACTACGCCGCAAGCGGCCCCAAACGCCTCGGCGTCCCTTGCGGGCGACAAAAAACTGGTCGTAGGCATCTGGGCCATGCAGGCGTTGAACGAAGGCAGAACCAATGTGGCCGAATTCAGGCCTGACGGCCAACTGTTGCTGCACGCGTTCAACTGTGTGGCATCCAGTCAGGAACCGACCGATGTGATGCGTTATTCCGTGGCCGATGACGGCAAGGTGATCAACATGATCTTGCCGACCAAAACCATCGAGCTGAAAGTGCTGACCTTCTCGCCGCAGTTCATGCAGCTCACCTCTCGTACCGGGGGGATGGAAATCAGGTACGACTTCGAGAAAGTCGACGACGTCGACTCAGTGTGTGAGCGATACCCGGAACTCAAGGCGGAGAAGGCGCGCAATACCCCCTATGCGAGCAGTGACTTTGTCGCCGCGCCGGCCATTCCCGAACACCCGGGCATGGAGCGATACCTTGGGACATGGGGGTCCAACAACGTCGCTGTGGTTGAAATCCTGCGAGACGCCGCCGACGGTTTTTACCTGAGCATGCCCGGCGACGGAACCTGGCATTACCTCTATAACGATGTGCATTGGGTCGGCGACGAACTGCACTTTCAGAGTTACACCTACTCGGATAATTCTTCGTCGTTTCCCTCACCCAAACACAAGCAGCGGATTCCGACCAGCCTGACGCCAATGTCCGACGGCATCTTGCGCCAAAACTTCACCCTGTTTGGCGATCCCTATCTGGGCATTTTGACGCGCATGAAATAGTCGGCGTGGTGTTTCGGCGGGTTTGTCGTCACGCCTCACAAGATTTAGGCTGTGGCCCACCCCAAGCGAAGGAGAGTCGCCATGACCTGGTCTGCCAAGCAGTACACGATGTTCGAACAACAGCGTACCCGCCCAGTCCGGGATTTGGTCGCGGCCATTCCTAACACCGAAGTCCACAGCGCCGTCGACCTGGGCTGCGGCCCCGGCAATTCCACTGAAGTATTGGCCGAGCGTTTCCCAGACGCTCACGTCACTGGCATGGACAGCTCCGTCGACATGCTGGCCGACGCGCGTAAACGCCTGCCGGCGCTGAATTTCGAACTGGCGGATATTGGCGCCTGGAGCCCGGCGAAACCACTCGACGTGATCCTGGCCAACGCCTCGCTGCAATGGCTGCCGGACCACGCCACACTCTATCCGCACCTGGTCAGTCAACTGGCACCCGGCGGCACCCTGGCCGTGCAAACCCCGGACAACCTCGACGAACCCGCCCACCGGCTCGCCCGCGAAGTCGCAACTGATGGACCCTGGGCCGCCAAGATCGGTGCGGTCAGACACAACGAACGCCACACCGCGAGTTACTACTACGAGCTGCTTAGCCAACATTGCAGCACCGTCGATATATGGCGCACCACCTACCTGCACCCGTTGGCGAATCACGTGGCCGTGGTGGAGTGGTTCAAGGGCTCGGCATTACGCCCATTCCTTGCAGCGCTTACCGATAGCGAAAAGGCTGCGTTCCTACAGCAATACCAGGCACGGATTACCCAAGCTTACCCAGCCCTGGCCGATGGTACTGTCCTGCTGCCATTCCCGCGCCTGTTTATCATCGCTTCCCGCTGACACCGGCCGAGCAAGTGACGGTCATGCCGCCGTCGCTTGCGCCTTCAGGTATTCGTCCGCCGAAACCACGCCTGCGTAACCGAACGCCAACGATGCCATATACGCATCGTGCACTTGCGCGGCCGGAATCACTCGGCCATTGAACTCCAGGTCCCGCGTCGCACAGGCATCGTGAATCAGCGTGACCTTGTAGCCCAGATCCGCCGCCGCCCGCACCACGGCATCGATGCACATATGGCTCATGCTGCCGACCACCACCAGTTCGGTGATGCTGCGTTGCTCCAGCAATGCACGCAGGTTGGTTTCGCGAAACGCGTTGACGAAATGCTTCAGCACCACCGGCTCGTTGCCTTGGTTCAGCACCTTTGCATGCAAATGCGCGCCTTCGGAGCCCGGTGTGAAGAACGGCGCGTCCTCGGAGGTGAACTCATGGCGCACGTGAATCACCGCATCCCCGGCCTGCCGAAACGCTTGCAGCACCTGCGCCGCCTTGTCCGCAGCGGCGTCCACGCCGTCGAGCGGCCACTTGCCCTGCGGGAAGTAGTCGTTCTGTATATCGATTAGGATGAGTGCTCTCTTGGCCATGTGTATTGCCTCGTGATGGGTTGATAGGCCCAGTATCTTAGCTGGCGTGTGCACCCGGGATTGGCTGCACCGACAAAAACAGGGGGAAAACTGACAATGGCTGTTGTTGAATTGGGTGTGTTGATCTACCAAGGCGCGCAACTGGCCGCCGTGCACGGTTTGACCGACCTGTTTGGCGTGGCCAACCGGATCGCCGCCGAGCATCAATCTGCGCAGTTGCCGTTGCTGCGGGTCAGTCATTGGCAGGTGGATGTCACCGGCACACCTGCGCGGGTATTCGACAGCCATCCTGGCCCTGATCAACCGATGATGGCCGTCTTGGTGCCACCCGCCATTGGCGACTTTACCGAAGAACAAGCGCCGCCGGCGCTGCTGGAATGGATCCGCCAGCAGCACGCGATGGGTACGGTGCTCGGCGGCGTGTGTATCGGTTCGATCATGCTGGCGCGCAGCGGTCTGTTGGACGGGCGTAGCGCCACCACCCACTGGTCCTCCGCCCAGTCCTTCGCCAGGCGCTTTCCCGCTGTGCGCCTGGAAGCGGACAAACCCATCGTCGATGACGGCGACCTGATCACCACCGCCGGGCTGATGGCCTGGTCCGAACTGGGCCTGCGCCTGGTCGACCGGCTGATGGGCCCGAGTGTTGCAGCGGATACTGCGCGTTTTCTGGTGATCGAACACAGTGACAGCGCCAGCCAATGCGGCAGCAACTTCGCGCCGATTCTCGGGCATGGCGACGGCGCGATCCTCAAGGTTCAGCATTGGCTGCAAGCCAGCGGCGCAGTGGATGTCAGCGTCGCGGCCATGGCGCAAGAGGCGGGCCTGGAAGAGCGCACTTTCCTACGGCGCTTTCGCAGTGCCACGGGGTTGAAACCCACCGAATACTGTCAGCACCTGCGTGTGGGCAAGGCGCGGCAAATGCTTGAATTCACCAACGGTACCATCGACCACATCGCCTGGACCGTGGGTTACCAAGACCCCAGCGCCTTTCGTGCCACCTTCAAGAAAATCACCGGCCTGGCCCCCAGTGATTACCGCAGTCGGTTTGGTGTCTGATCGTGCAGAACACCACCGAATCACGGCCGCCTCGTGCAGAATAAAACAGGCGTTATGCCATCGCTTTTTGCTTAACAGCTTGATTTGACAGCCTTCTGTACTCTGCGGGCCATGGCGTGATCCCTGCATTCCTTCCCCTACACACAGGGCTGCACAGCCGAGGGGAACGCATGACCCCGACACAACGCAAGAAACTCGTAGTCGCCCACTCCACCCGAGAGGGGGCTGCGCAGCATGAGGTCGACACCAACCACGCGCTGGCGCGCTGGCTGGCGCAGATTCTCGGCCTCAAGTTCGGCGGCAGTTACGACGCGCAGCAGCATGCCGGCCGGGAACTCTACGTGCTGCCCACCCAGACCCTGGTCGGCGCCGCGCAAGCGCGAGCGCTTCGAGTCAGAGGCCCGCAAGACCTGTGGGGCGGTTATGTCGATCACGACTTCATCTGCACCAAGGCGATCAGCCACGGCCTGTTCAACCCGCAGGCCAAGGCCCCGGAAGGCTGGTCATCCCTGTTCGCTGAGCGCGTACGAAAAGTCGTGTTGGATGGCGTGAGCGTCTTCGCGTTGGAGGACGCCAGGCCCGCCGCCGCGCACCTGCTCAAGTGTGGGCCGATCCGCCTGAAGCCCGTGCATGCTTGCGCCGGACGAGGCCAGGAAGTTATCCACAACCTGGATGAATTCGAGGCAGTGCTGGCGCGTCCCGGCGCTGCGGCACTGATTGATGAAGGCCTGGTGCTGGAGCAGGATTTGCAGGACGTGATGACCCACAGTGTCGGTCAGAGCTTTATCGGCGATCACGTATTCAGCTACTGCGGCGAGCAATACCTGACCCAGGACGGGCAGGGTGAAGATGTCTACGGCGGCTCCGACCTGCTGGTGGTGCCGGGCGACTATGAAGACTTGCTCAAGCTCCCATTGCCTGGGGATGTACGCCTGGCTATCGAGCAAGCCCGGGTTTTCGATAACGCCGCCGACGAGGCCTATCCAGGCTTCTACGCGTCCCGGCGCAATTACGACATTGCCCAGGGCCTGGACGGCAACGGCCAGCGCCGCAGTGGTGTGCTCGAACAATCCTGGCGCATGGGCGGCGCCAGCAGTGCCGAAGTGGCGGCGCTGCAAAGCTTTATCAACCACCCCGGCCTGCGCGCCATTCGTGTGTCTTCGGTGGAGACCTACGTGGACCGGGCGCTGCCGGCGGATGCGATCGAGGTGTATCGGGGCCCGGCGCAAAACAGTGACTTTCTTCTCAAGTATGTGACGGTCAAATCCTATGACGGCTAGAAGCGAAAGCATTGCAATCGACATTGACGACGAGCAAATGAGCGGCACCTTCCTGAGCCCGAAATCCAAGGTGCCAGGGGTGCTGTTCGTGCACGGCTGGGGCGGTAGCCAGGAGCGTGACCTCGAGCGCGCCAAGGGCATCGCCGGGCTGGGCTGCGTGTGTCTCACCTTCGACCTGCGCGGTCACGCCGACACAGGCATTGCGCTGTCACGCGTGACGCGTGAAGACAACCTGCGCGATCTACTGGCGGCTTACGACCGGTTGCTCGCCCACCCGGCCATCGACACCTCGGCGGTGGCGGTGGTGGGCACCAGCTACGGCGGTTACCTGGCCGCCATCCTCACTTCCTTGCGCCCGGTACGCTGGCTGGCGCTGCGGGTGCCAGCACTGTACCGCGACCAGCAATGGCTCAAACCCAAGCGTGACCTGGATAAGGTCGACCTGATGGACTACCGCAGCACCCTGGTACACGCCGAGACCAATCGAGCCTTGCATGCCTGTGCGCAATTTACCGGCGATGTGCTGATCGTCGAATCCGAGACGGACGACCACGTGCCCCATGCCACCATCATGAGCTACCTCGCGGCGTGCCAGCAGACTCACTCGTTGACCCACCGCATCATCGATGGTGCCGACCATTCGTTGAGCGATCCTGTGTCACAGCAGGCCTACACCTCGATCCTGGTGGACTGGATTACCGAGATGGTGGTGGGGGAGCGCTTGAGCATCATCCAGTCCCGATAAGCGGGGTGTCATTGACACCGCCTTCGCGGGCAAGCCCGCTCCCACAGGGGAGTGCATTCCAGCAGGGAAAATGCATTCCAGCAGGGAAAGTGCATTCCAGCAGGGAGAATGCATTCCAACTGTGGGAGCGGGCTTGCCCGCGAAGGCAATAGATCAATCAACAGTGATTCAAGCCGGTGCCTTCTTCACCCGCAACGCCTTGGCCTTGGCCTCCACCGCGAGGTACATCACCAATGCAATCAACAGCGGCACAATAAAATAAATCGCCCGGTAGGCAATCAACCCCGCCAATAAACTGCCCCGCGACGCCTCATGCTGCAACAGCGCGATAAACACCGCCTCCAGCACGCCCAAACCCGCAGGAACATGGGTGAGCACACCGGCAATCGCGCTGATCAGCAATACCCCCAACACCAGTGGATAATCGAGCTTGGCCGGCAGCAGGGTGAAGATCACCGCCGCCATCAGCGACCAGTTCAACGCGCCCAAGGCCAGTTGCAGGCATGCCATGCGCACCGACGGCAGATTGATCTCCATGCCCCGGATCGCCCACGCGCGCTTTTTGCAAAACTGGCACGCTGCCAGATACCCCAGGCTCGCCAGCACCAACACCAGGCCAATGCCCTGCAACGCGCCAGTGCTGACTTTCCAGCCCGGCGGCATGCGCACCAGGCCGCTGCTGAACACCACCCCGGCCAGCGCCATGTAGCCAAACCAATTGGTTGCCAGGCTCAGGCCGAGGATCTTGGCGATATTGCCGTTGCTCACCCCCAGCCGCGAATACAATCGATAGCGCATGGCAATGCCGCCGACCCATGCGCTGAGGTTGAGGTTGAACGCATAACTGATGATCCCCACCGGCAGAATCTGTTTCCAGCCCAGGTTCTGGCGGATGTAAGTGCGGCCGATCAGATCGAAGCTGGCGTACACCAGAAAACTGCACAGCGTCAGCGCGCCCGCGATCAACAAGGTGCGCAGCTTGAAATCGCCCAGGGTCTGCAGCACTTCACTCCAATCGATGCGTCGGGCGAGGAGGGTGAACAGCACAATCAGCGCCAGGAAGAACAACACGGTCAGTGGTTTCTTCCAGTTGGCAAAGCGCGAAGCACTGGCTTCAGAGGTCATGGGCCTGGCTCTCGATGGGTTTCAACCGCGGCTTGTGCGCCGGCAACCAACCCGTCAGCGCGGGGAAGTGACGCATCACATGAAACACCAGGAACCCCACGGTCAACCGCCATAGCCATAAACGCGGCTTGCGGTTTTCCGGCATGGTCTGACAGTGGTCTTTCGCTAGGGTTTGCAGGCGCTCGTACAGCTGTTGGTTGAACCGGCGGTCATGAATCAACACGTTGGCCTCCAGGTTCAGCGACAGGCTCAGCGGGTCGAGGTTGCTTGAGCCCACGGTGCTCCACTCTTCATCCACCAGCGCGACTTTGCCGTGCAATGGGCGCTGGCAATATTCGTGGATCACCACGCCGTCCTTGAGCAAGTAGTCGTAGAGCATGCGCGCCGCCAGCTTGGCCAGCAGCACATCGGGCTGGCCCTGCATGATCAGTTGCACCTGTACGCCCCGGCGCGCCGCATTGCGGATTGCGCGCAGCAGGCGGTAGCCGGGGAAGAAGTACGCGTTGGCGATCACCACACGTGTCTGCGCCTTGCCCAGGGCATGGATATAGGCTTCTTCGATGTCATCGCGGTGTTGCAGGTTGTCACGGTAAATCAGGCGCACCAGCCCCTCGCCTTGATCACCGGGCCACGCTGACGGTGGTTGCTGGCGCCGCCGCCAGCCGCGCCGCATACGCACCTGGCGACCGCTCTGCGCCAGGGCGAAGTGATGCAAGTCCGCCACCGCCGGGCCCATCACCTGCACGGCGTAATCCTGCTTGGCCTCAGGGCCGAAATCCCCCAGGTGATCCGCCGAAAAATTGATCCCGCCGATAAACGCCACGTTGGCGTCCACGACCACAATCTTGCGGTGCAAGCGGCGAAACCAATTGGTGCGAATGCCCAGGGTCTTGGACGCGGGGTCGAACATCTGCACCGTCACTCCGGCGTCGGCCAGTTCGCCAAGAAACGCCGGCCGCAACTCACCGCAACCAAAACCGTCCAGGCTGACCACCACCTTCACCCCACGTCGGGCCGCCTCAATAAGCACGCCTTGCAGCTCAAGGCCTACCTTGTCTTCGAACAGGATAAAGGTCTCCAGCAGGATCTCCCGCTGCGCCTGGCGCAATACCTCGAACACCTTGGGGAAGTACGCTTCGCCGTTTTCCAGCAACTCAACCTGGTTACCGCTCTGCCAGCCGTAATCCAGGTCACGGGCCTTGGTTTGATCCGGCGGCTGGTCGGTGGCGATGTGTTCGACGGCAATGTTCATAGCTCGATCTCCACCGACAGCGGCACATGGTCAGACAAATGCGACCAGGGCCGCGTGGTCAACACCTGGGGGTTGTGTACCTTGAGGTTGCGCACGTAGATGCGGTCCAGAGGCAGCAACGGCAGCCGCGCCGGGAACGTGCGCGCCGGCTTGCCATGGGCCTGCACGAATACTTCGGTGAGGCCGCTCTGGCTCAAGTCGGCCTTCTGCCGCCAGTCGTTGAAATCGCCAGCAACCACCAGCGGCGCCTCGGCGGGAATCTCGCGAATGCGCTGCTCCAGCAGGCGCAACTGTTGCTGGCGATGGACCTCGCGCAGGCCCAGGTGGATGCAGATCGCGTGCACCTCATGGCCGCTGCCCGGCAGGCGCAGCACACAATG
Organism: Pseudomonas sp. RP-B7; assembly: GCF_059803535.1. Taxonomy (NCBI): domain Bacteria; kingdom Pseudomonadati; phylum Pseudomonadota; class Gammaproteobacteria; order Pseudomonadales; family Pseudomonadaceae; genus Pseudomonas; species Pseudomonas sp. RP-B7. The sequence continues at coordinate 99,662 of NZ_JAPFHC010000014.1, read as the reverse complement.
CAGGAGGCCGCGGTTTTCATGGCCGCTCTGGGAAATGTCGAGGTTGTCATAGCGCACGATCTGGAATTTCGACAGCAGCGCATTGCCGTGATCGCCGTGGGGATAGACGGCGTTGCGTCCGTAGGCGAACTGCGGCCAGATGCTGTCGGCGAGGAATTCGTACTGTGGCATGTTGGGCCAGTCGCTGTAGCGCTGCGGGTGGCGTTCGTGGGTGCCATGGATTTCCTGCAGGAACACCATGTCCGCGCCCACGGCACGCACCGCTTCGCGCAGCTCGGGCAGGATGAATCGCCGGTTCAGGGCGGTAAAACCCTTGTGGATATTGACCGTCAGCACCGTGAACCGAGTGATGGCGACGTTGGGCGTGATGGGCATCCAGTCGGGGATCGCAGCCATGGTTGCTCCTGAAAAAGAGTGGGGGGCTTACCCTCGTTTAAGGCTGACTCTAAGGGGCCGCGGAAAGTTTCCAGCGTCCTACGGATGGCATAAACATGGCCGCGCGGGGGAACGATCAAGCCTCAATCCCGTCAGTTCCTTACAGACCCATCTGCAAGGAGTCCGGTGTTTTGCTGAATTTCAAGACTGCATTCCTGCTCGCCGCGCTGCTGTTGTGCGCCAGCGGCGCCCTGTACGCCGCGGATTCCGCGCCCGAAGCCCAAGCGCCGGCCAAGCCTGAGTTGTTGGTGGAAGGCGGGTTGTTGGGGGCCATCAGTTCCAGCATCGACGATGTGCAACAGCAGCTCGACCTCAACCAGGGCCTCATCGACGCCTGGCGCCTGCGCGCCGATCGCGCGGCGGATGAAGTAGGGCGGTTGGTCGATCAGACGTCCGAGCGTTCGCCATGGAGCGTGGCCGGGGACTTCGTCGTGTTGTCCGGGGTGTGGGTCGGTGCGTTTGCCTTGCTGACGTTGCTCGGGCGTTTGATTGTGCAGCGCTTGGGGCGACGCGCATGGTTTGAGCCGCGCGAGCGCCTGCAGGCGCTGCTCGGGTACGTGGTGCCCTATACGATTCCCGCACTGATTTGTCTGCCGCTGACCCTCTATGTCAGCCACTTTTTACCGACTTCCGTAGGACGTGCGCTGGCGCTGTGTTTTGCCTACGCCACCAGCAGCGGGATCTTTTCCACATCGATGCTGCTCTGCGTGATCGTCATGTTCAATCTCGGCCACAAGCGTTCGGCGGTGCGGATTATTCGCAATTATTGTCCCAAGCCGCTGTTCCTGATCGGCTTCCTGGCTGCCCTCAGTGATGCGCTGACCAGCCCGCAAATCGCTCGCCAACTCGGTGGCAATATCACCAGCAGCGTCGCGGTATTTACCGGCCTGTTTGCCGCCGTGATCTTTGGCGTACTGGTCGTGCGCCTGCGCCGCCCGGTGGCCCATCTGATTCGCAATCGGCCGCTGGCCCAGCGCCTGAAACATCCGGCGTTGCAACAATCCCTGCGGGTGTTTTCCGGGCTGTGGTACTGGCCGATCCTGTTGATGGTGCTGGTCTCGGCGATCAACCTGATTGGCGCCGGCGACGACAATCAAAAAGCCCTGCGCTGCGCCTTGTTCACCACGATCCTGCTGATCGGCACCGTGTTCCTCAGTACCGTGCTGCAACATCTGTTCAAGTCGCGCAGCCAGGTGGCGATCCAGCGCAGCAGTGCCTACAAGGAGCGTTTTCTCAGCCTGCTGCACGCAATCCTGCGCATTGCCATGGCGATCGGCTTTATCGAGATCCTCGGGCGCATCTGGGGTGTCTCGTTGTTCGAGTTCGCCGAGCGCAATTCCATCGGCCGGGCGATCAGCGACTCACTCAGCAGCATCGGCCTGATCCTGTTGATGACCTGGCTGTTCTGGGTGGTGCTCGACACCGCGATCCAGGAAGCCTTGAAACCGCCGGTGAACAAACGCTCCAGCCGCCAGCCGAGCACTCGGGTGAAAACCATCCTGCCGCTGGTGCGCAATGCGGTGAAGATCATCCTGGTGGTGATCTGCGCGATCACCACCATGGCCAATCTGGGGATCAACGTTGCGCCGCTGCTGGCGGGTGCCGGAGTGGTCGGCCTGGCGATTGGTTTTGGTTCGCAGCAACTGGTGCAGGATGTGATCACCGGGCTGTTCATCATCATCGAAGACACGCTGTCCATCGGCGACTGGGTGGTGCTCGACTCGGGCCACGCCGGTACGGTCGAGGGCTTGACCATTCGCACGTTGCGCCTGCGTGACGGCAAGGGGTTTGTGCATTCGGTGCCGTTCGGGCAGATCAAGGCGGTCACCAACCAGTCGCGGCAATTTGCCTATGCGTTCTTCTCGGTGCAGTTCACCTACGACACCGATGTGGACAAGGCCGTAGAGTTGATCCGCGAGGCGGGGCAGTCGATTCGCGACGATGTGTTCCTCAAGTACAACCTGCAAGGGCCGCTGGAGGTGTTTGGCGTCGACAAGATGGACCTCAATGGCGTGGTGCTCACGGCGCAGTTCCGCACGGTGTCGGGCGGGCAATACGCGGTGAGCCGTGCGTTCAACCAGCGCTTGAAAAAGCTTGTGGATAACTGTGCCGAGGTGCAGTTCGCGCAGACTTATCCACAGCAGGTCCTGGTGCCCGCACGAGCAACCCTTGAGCATGACCCGGCCGTGGCCGGCACGAAAACAGTTAATCCGTGACGGTTGCGCTACAAACCCGCAAAATGCAACGATTCTGACCAATACTTAAATAGCCATCGTTCCAAACTGACCGGGCCTGCTCAATCTATGCGAATGCGCCTTATGTTGTTGGGCGGCGGGAATGCCCTCGGGCAGGCGCTGATTCGCCTCGGTGCAGAGGAAGACATCGGTTTCCTCGCCCCCAAACCGCCCCAAGACGGCTGGGATGCCGCGAGCCTTACCCAATTGCTCGACGACACCCGTCCCGATGCGTTGATCAACCTCGCCTACTATTTCGACTGGTTCCAGGCCGAAGCCGTCAGCGAAACCCGTCTGGCCGCCCAGGAGTTCGCCATCGAACGCCTGGCCGAACTGTGCCAGCACCACACCATCACCTTGCTGCAACCCTCCAGCTACCGGGTGTTCGATGGCTCCCGCGCCACCGCCTACAGCGAAAAAGACGAGCCGGTGCCCCTGGGCCTGCGCGGCCAGGCGTTGTGGCGTATCGAACAGAGCGTGCGCGCCACCTGCCCGCAACATGTGTTGCTACGGTTTGGCTGGCTGCTGGATGACAGTGTCGACGGCTCCCTCGGGCGCTTCCTGGCCCGTGCCGAGAAACCGGACGAATTGCTGATGGCGGACGACCGTCGCGGCAATCCGACGCCCGTGGACGATGCGGCGCGGGTGATCATTTCGGTGCTCAAGCAGCTCGATTGCGCGGCGCCGTTGTGGGGCACTTATCACTACGCGGGCCAAGAGGCGACCACACCGTTGGCGCTGGGCCAGGCGATCCTCACCGAAGCGCGCAATTACCACCCATTGGCCATCGAGTCACCCACCGCCCAGGCCCATGCGGCCCGGCCGGATGCGGGTGACGAACCGCAGCATGCGGTGCTGGCCTGCAAGAAAATCCTGCACACCTTTGGTATCAAGCCACGGGCCTGGCGGGCGGGGTTGCCGGCGTTGCTGGATCGTTACTACCGTCACAGCTGACACAGCCCAAACGCAAATGTGGGAGCTGACCGCTGTGGGAGCCGGGCTTGCCCGCGATGCAGACACCTCGGTGTATCAGTGATACCGAGGTGTTGCTATCGCAGGCAAGCCAGCTCCCACAGAGGCCAGCTCCCACATGGGTTATGCGGTGCCGCTTAGAACTTGTAGCCGATACCCACCATGTAGACCATCGGGTCCACGTCCACATTGACCTTGGCACGAGTGCCAGGTGCCACGGCATTGTTTTCCACGGTGGCCTTGGTGCTGATGTCGATGTAGCGCGCCTGGGCGTTGATCATCCACTTGTCGTTGATCATGTAGTCCGCACCGATCTGTGCGGCCCAGCCCCAGGAGTTTTCAGCCTTGAAGTTGCTGAAACCGGCGCCTTGAGCGCGGCTGCCGACGTGCTCGTCGTAGATCCAGGTGTAGTTGATACCGGCGCCCACGTACGGTTGGAAGGCAGACTTGTTGTCCAGCGGGTAGTACACGACGCTCAGGGTCGGCGGCAGGTGTTTCAGGGTGCCGAGCTTGCCGTTGGCGGCGCCGAGGGCGGTGTTCTTGATCTTCACGTCATGTTCGAACGGCGTGGCGGCCAGCAGTTCGATACCGACGTGGTTGGTCAGCATGTAGGCGAAGTTCAGGCCCAGTTGGGTGTCGCTGCTCATGGTCGCCTTGCCGCCCAGGTTGGCGCCTGCCAGTGGGCCCTGGTCAACCTTTACGGTGCCGCTGTCGGCCTTCGGGTTGACGGTAATGGCACCGGCGCGAACCAGGATGTCGCCCGCTTCGTGAGCGTGGGCAACAGGGGCGACGAGGGCGAGCGCGAAGAGGGACGCGCCGAGCAGTGACTTGTTCATGGGAGCTCCAAGGGACGTTTAAAAGTTGTAGGTCCAATGGTAAAGATCGTTCCGTGCGGTCTTTTGATTCAGCTCAATGAAAGGGTGATCAGCGTTATTACTGCAGTTCGTACATGTAAATCTTCTCGGCCTCCATCTGGTAACCGGCGTCGGCCAGCTCGCTGGTGGACGGCTTGACCTGCATCGCGCCCTCGATCCAATACGGCTGGTATAGCTCATCGAGTTTCACGCCGACTTCACTTTTGACATGCACGATCTGGTTCGACGGCGGCGGTGGCACATGGATGCATGCGCCGAAATACGGCACCAGCAAGAACTCGGTGGTGCGGCCTTCTTCGCTGACTTCCAGCGGCACGATATAGCCCGGCAGGCGGATGTGCTGGCCGTCGAGGGCCTGTACCACGGGGGCGTTGGGCAGGTCCTGCTTGGCGGCCGGCGCCGCTTCGACCGATAAGGTATCGGCCATGTTCGACAGGTCGTGCAGCGGTTTCATGTTCGGTACTTCCGGCGGCGCATCCGGCGGAATCATCTCCTGCCACGACAAATCCTTGGGCTGCCCGGCAGCCCAGGCAGGCACGCTCATCAGCAGCAACAGCGCAAACAGGGCACGACGCATCGAAGCCTTCCTCATAAACGAATGGACAGGCCGTCGGCCAGGGATTGTCGATAGGCACGCCACGCGGGCACGCCTCCCATCAACAGCGCGGCGGCCAGGATACCGGCGAGCAACGTCCATTCATATTCGCTTGGCCACGCCATCGGCAAGTCCAGGCCGTAGTTGGCCTGCAAATACCCACGCGAGGCGGCGATGCACACGTACAGCAAGCCAATGCCCGCGACCACGCCGGACAGCGCCAGGGCGAAGGCCTCGAAGATCAGCAGTGTCGCGATGTGCCACGGACGTGCGCCCACCGAGCGCAAGATCGCCATTTCGCGGCGGCGCTCGTTGAGGCTGGTGAGGATCGCCGTGAGCATGCCGATCAAACCGGTCAGCACCACGAACAGCGAGATCACGAACAGCGCTTTTTCGGCGGTGCTCATCATGCTCCACAACTCTTGCAGCGCCACGCCCGGCAAGATCGCCAGCATCGGCTCGCCACGGAATTCATTGATCTCCCGTTGCAGGGCGAACGTGGAAATCTTGTTGTTCAGGCCCAGCATGAACGCAGTGATGGCCTGGGGGGTGAGGTCCATGTTGCGCGCCTGATCCGCGCTGATACGGCCTTTGCCCTGGGCCGGCACGCCGTTGTGCCAGTCGATGTGGATCGCCTCCATGCCGCCCAGGCTGATGTGCAACGTGCGGTCTACCGGGGTGCCGGTGCGTTTGAGGATGCCGACCACGGTGAAGGGTTTGTCGTCGTGCTTGACCAGGCTGACCACCGCCACGCCATGGGCCAGCACCAGCTTGTCGCCGAGCTTGTAGTGCAACGCCTCGGCGACTTCGGCGCCGAGCACCACTTCGAACGGGTCGCTGGCGAAGGCGCGGCCGCTGGCCAGTTCGAGGTGTTGCTTGCGGCCGTACTGATAGTGCTCGAAGTAGGATTCGTTGGTGCCCATCACTCGGTAGCCACGATGAGAGTCGCCGAGGGAAATCGGGATCGCCCATTTCACCTGGGGGTTGGCGGCGAAGTGCTCGTAGCTGTCCCAGCGGATGTTGTTGGTGGCATTGCCGATGCGGAACACCGAGTACAGCAGCAGGTTCACCGAGCCGGAGCGGGCGCCGACGATCAGGTCGGTGCCGCTGATGGTGCTGGCGAAACTGTTGCGCGCCTCGACGCGCACACGCTCTACCACCAGCAGCAGGCACACCGAGAGGGCGATGGCGAAGGCCGTGAGGATCGCGGTAAAGCGGCGGTTAGCCAGGCTGGCCATGGCTAGACGGAACAGATACATCTCAAACCTCTGCGGGCGTGGCGGCGCGATTGAGTTCGGCCAGCGACAGGTGGCGGTCGAACAGCGCAGCCAGGCTTTGATCGTGGCTCACAAATAGCAGGCTGGCGCCGGCTTCGCGGCATTCGGCGAACAACAGCTGAAGGAAAGCCTCGCGGGCGTCGTAGTCCAGGGCCGAGGTGGGCTCGTCGGCGATCACCAGTTCCGGTTGGCCGATCAATGCTCGGGCGGCGGCGACGCGTTGTTGTTGGCCGATGGACAGTGAATCGGCGCGGCGTTCCAGCAGGGTTTTATCCTTCAAACCGAGGTGCGCGAGCAAGGTCGCGGCGGCTTGATCGACACTGCCGTGGCGCTGCCTGGCCCGTTGCGCACGCAGCTTGGAAAAGTGGCAGGGCAACTCGACATTCTCGCGCACCGACAGGAACGGCAGCAGGTTGAACTGCTGGAAGATATAGCCGGTGTGGTCGACGCGGAAGCGGTCGCGGGCGCCGGCCGAAAGCTCGGTCAGCTCCTGGCCGAGCAGGCGGATGCTGCCCTGGCTGGGCGTTTGCACACCGCCGAGCAGGCCCAGCAGCGTGGTTTTGCCGCTGCCGCTAGGGCCCTTGAGGAACAGGCTTTCACCCGCGTCCAGGCGGAACGCGGGGATGTCGAGCAACTGCGGGTGACCGGGCCAGTTGAAGCCCAGGTCGGACAGTTCGATCAGTGCTTGGGTCATGTGAACTCAGAACTTCAGAGTGGCGGCTGTGGCCGTCGCGTCAACACCTTGCTGGCCGCTCGGGCCGATCAGTTGTACCTGAATTTTCTGGGTGGCGGGGAAGGTCTTGAACACCTGGGTCAGGTCGAGGTTGCTCAGGGCCGTCGGCGTGGCGCAGGTGAATTGGTAGTGGGCGTGGATTTCGCTGTGGTCGTGATGATGCTCGCCGTCTTTGGCGTCGTGATCGTGGTCATCATCGTCGTCGTGATCGGCTTCGGGCTTGTCGCCGAACAGTGGGCTGTTGAGTTCCTGGGAGCTGGCCACGCAACCGGCGGCCTTGGGCAGGTTGAACAGGGCCAGCGGGTTCTCCAACTGTTTGCGCACGGCCGCGACCTTGGCTTTGTCGGCGGCGCTGGTGGCTGGGTGTTCGAAACCCACCAGGTTCATTGCCGGGCTGTCCAGTTCCAACTCCAGGGTCTGGCCGTCTAGCACTGCGTTGAGGCGGCCGACGCCATGTTCGTGAGCGCCGAGGCTGCCGTGCTCGTGGTCGTGCTCTTCATGGGCATGGGCAACCGCCAGTGGCAGCAGGGCAAACGGCAAAGCAAGCAACAGACGGCGCATGGGGCGGCTCCAGAGATGAAAGTTTTGTTATGTGATCTTATAACAATAGGGCTGAGAGTTTGACCGCCCGCTTGGCGTTGCGCAAGCCGCATGGGAGCATGCCCGTCAGAAAAAATGCAGGAGTACGGATGATGTTGAGAATTCGTGGAACCGTCGGCGACCTGCCGGTGGACTTGACCCTGGAGCTGGACGACGGCGATTGGGCACGCTTGGGCGCCCAGTTGCAGGCTGCCCCCGCGCCAAGTGCGCCGGCTGCAGTGCCAGTCAAGCAGGATGAAGATCTATGGCAGAAGGCCCAGGATGTATTGCGCAGCGCCGGGCAACTCAGCGGTCTGGAGTTGCTCGATCAATTGGAAGGCCTGGCCGGCGACGCCTCGGCGGGCAAGCGCCTGTTGGTGCGCCTGCGCCATAACGCCAAGGTGAAAGTCGCCAGCGGCGGGGATACGCCGCTGTACAGCTGGATCGGTGATTAGTACAACGCAGCGAACAGCTTGCGGCGGTACACCGTGACCAGCGGGTGATCATTGCCCAGCAGTTCGAACACCTGCAGCAAGGTCTTGTGCGGCAAGCCTTCGCTGTAGCTGCGGTTGCGGATAAACAACTTGAGTAAACCTTCCAGCGCCGCGTCGTACTGCTGGCGCGCCAGTTGCTGGATGCTCAGTTGGTAGGCCGCTTCGTCATCCTGCGGGTTTTGCGCCAGGCGGCTTTTCAGGTCGGCGGCGTCCGGCAGGTCGGCGGCCTGGCGCAGGAAGGTGATCTGCGCCTTGGCGCCGGCGAGGGCGGCCTTGTGCTCGTCGCTTTTGACCGCGTCGAGCACGGTTTGGGCTTCGCCCAGCTCACCGCGCTCGGCCAGGCAGCGTGCATACAGGATCAGCGCGGCGGCGTTGGTGTTGTCCTCGCCCAGCAGCGTCACCAGCACGGCCTCGGCATCGTTGATGCGGCCTTCGGCAAACAACGCCTGGGCCTGCTCCAACGGATCGGCTGCCGCCGGTGGTGGCATCTGCACATGCGGCTCCAGCATTGCCCGCACTGCCGACTCCGGCTGCGCCCCGGCAAACCCATCGACCGGCTGGCCATCCTTGAACAGCACCACCGTCGGCAGGCTGCGAATGCCAAAGCGCGCAACGATGTCCTGTTCGGCCTCGCAATCGACCTTGGCCAGCAGCAGCTCGCCCTGGTAACTCTCGGCAATCTGCGCCAACAACGGCATCAACGCCTTGCACGGCGCACACCACTCGGCCCAGAAGTCCACCAGCACGGGCTTGTGGAAGGAGTTCTCGATCACTGCCTGGTCGAATGTGGCGGTGGTGACATCGAAGATATACGGCGTGGGCTCACTCATGGGGCGTCTCGAATAAAGCGGGAATGGGGGGAACTATAAGGGCTGGCGCAGTTGGCTGAAAGCACGGCGGGTTCAAGATCGCTATCGCGGGCAAGCCCGCTCCCACAGGGGAATGCATTTCAACAGGACGCGGCAGTGCGAATCTGGGAGCGGGCTTGCCGGCGATGGCCTCAAGGCCGCCGCGAGTGGTACAGGCTCACCTTGCGAAACTCCCAAGGCTCGGCCAGGTCCGGCAGCGTCAACGCGTCCAGGACCTCCAGTCTTTGATAATCCGCATGTTGAAAGTCGCGCACCCGCGAATCGGCCACCAGTGCCTCACGGCCGCGGGTCAGGAAGTGATCGAGCAGCGGCAGGTTGGCGCGGTCGTAAAGCACGTCGGCCACGAGGATCAGGTCGAAGCGGTCGGTTTCGGCAAAGAAGTCCTGTGAATACCCCAGTTCCACACCGTTGAGTTCGGCATTCGCCCGGCAAGACGCCAGCGCCAGCGGATCAAGATCGCACGCCACCACTTCCAGGGCTCCGGCCTTGACCGCCGCAATCCCGGCTACACCGGAGCCGGCGCCAAAATCGAGCACGCGCTTGCCGGCAACCCACTCGGGATGCGCCGCCAGATACCGCGCCAGCGCCAGGCCGCTGGCCCAGCAGAAGCTCCAGTAGGGCGGTTCATGCAGGATGCGCCGGGTTTCTTCGGGGCTGAAGGCGCGGTCCATGTTGTCTGCATCCAGCAGCCATAACGACAACTCGGTGCCCGGCAGCGGGCAGGGCATCAGTTGGGCGTCGCCGATCAGCTCGCTCAGTGCCGCTTGCAGGGCCAGCGGTGGCGTCATGGTGCCTTGACAAGTTGCAGGGGGCCGGTGGTCTGGGTGATCGCCTGGGTGATGCGCACGGCGGGCAGGTGCAGGATCAACTGGCCGGACTGGCTGGCGCGGCCGCGCAATTCAACGCGGGCGCCGGCCGGGAAGGCCTGGGGGTTGAAACGCAGGCGGAAGGCCAGGGGCTTGCCATTGCCGGTGAGCACGCTGCTGGCGAGCAACTGTTGTGGGCGCGAGCGATCGTCGATCACCAGCAGGGCCATCTCGACTTCGGCGCCGGCCGGCACGTTGGTCAGGCTGCCGTTGATTTCACGCTGATAGGCCGGTAGCGGACCGAGGTCTTCAAGGCCAGGGACTTTTTTCTCTTGCGCAGGCTGAGGGGCGGGCGCGGAAGGTTTGGGGGCTTCGCTGCTGCAGGCGACCAGGAAACTGAACACGGTAAGTAATACAAGTGGTCGTAACTGCATGTACGGCTCCAGAAAGGGCAAAATCCGTGGCTTAAAAAATATGAAACATAATAGTCAGCCTATATACCGTAAAGGCTATGGCTTGTCTTGCCACGGGGATGCGCTACCATGGCCCTCCCTTTTTTTGTTGCCTGCCACCATGCACTGTCCCTTCTGCGGTGCCAACGACACCAAGGTCATTGACTCACGTCTGGTCGCCGAGGGCGATCAAGTGCGTCGCCGGCGCGAATGCCTGGCCTGTGGTGAACGTTTCACCACCTTCGAAACCGCCGAACTGGTATTGCCGCGCCTGATCAAGTCCGACGGCAGCCGCCAGCCTTTCGACGAAGAAAAACTGCGCGCCGGTATGCAGCGCGCTCTGGAAAAACGCCCGGTGAGTGTCGAGCGGCTGGAGGCGGCGCTGGTGCATATCAAGCACAAGCTGCGTGCGACCGGCGAGCGCGAGGTCAAGAGCCTGGTGGTTGGAGAATTGGTGATGGGCGAGCTGCAAAAGCTCGACGAAGTCGCCTATATCCGTTTCGCCTCGGTCTATCGACGCTTCCAGGACCTCAATGAGTTCCGCGAAGAGATCGACCGCCTGGCCCGGGAGCCTGCCAAACAATGAACCCACCGTCTGCCGAACAAGCTGTCCTGGACGCCCACTACATGGCCCGCGCCCTCGAATTGGCGCGCAAAGGCTTGTACACCACCCATCCCAACCCTCGGGTCGGCTGCGTGATCGTGCGCGATGGGCAGATTGTCGGTGAAGGTTGGCATGAGCGCACCGGCGAGCCCCACGCCGAGCCCAACGCCCTGCGCGCCGCCGGTGACAAGGCCCGGGGCGCCACGGTGTACGTGACCCTCGAACCGTGCAGCCACCACGGGCGTACACCGCCGTGCGCCGATGCCTTGGTCACGGCCGGTGTCGCGCGCGTCGTGGCCGGCATGCAGGACCCGAACCCCGAAGTGGCCGGGCGCGGCATGCAGCGTCTGGCGCAAGCCGGGATCGAGGTCTTTAGTGGCGTGCTGGAAGCCCAGGCCCGCGCATTGAATCCGGGGTTCCTCAAACGCATGGAACACGGCCTGCCCTTCGTGCGGGTCAAGCTGGCAATGAGCCTGGACGGTCGCACCGCCATGGCCAGTGGCGAAAGCCAATGGATCACCGGTCCGGCTGCCCGCGCCGCCGTGCAGCGCCTGCGTGCCGAGGCCAGTGTGGTGCTGACCGGCGCCGACACGGTGCTCGCCGACGGCGCCCGCCTGACCGTGCGCGCTGCCGAACTGGGCCTGGACGAAGCCACCACGGCCCTGGCCATGTCGCGCCCGCCGTTACGTGTACTGATTGACGGCCGCCTGCGCGTGCCGCTCAACGCACCGTTCTTCAAGGCCGGGCCGGCGCTGGTCATCACCTGCGTGACCCCGGAGAACCAGTTCCCACGTGGCCCCGAATGCCTGGTGGTGCCGGGTGTCGATGGCCAGGTCGACCTGCGTTCGGCGCTGGTGGCGCTGGCCGCCCGTGGCGTCAACGAAGTGTTGGTCGAGGCAGGCCCGAGCCTGGCGGGGGCATTTGCCCAGCAAGGCCTGGTGGATGAGTACGTGATATTCATCGCCGGCAAGTTCCTCGGTTCCGCTGCACGGCCGTTGCTGGACTGGCCGCTTGAGAAACTGGCCGACGCCCCCCAACTCAAGATCACTGAAATGCGCGCTGTAGGCGACGACTGGCGAGTCACTGCCATCCCGCTTCCACCCGCGAGCGTATAATTCTGACCGGGCGCTCAAGTGCCCGCACCGTTTTCCAGGAGAAGGCCATGTTCACCGGCATCATCGAATCCATCGGCAGCATCCGCGCCATGACCCCAAAAGGCGGCGATGTGCGCCTGTCGGTTGAAACCGGCAAGCTCGACCTCGGCGACGTCAAGCTGGGTGACAGCATCGCGATCAACGGCGTGTGCCTGACCGTCATCGAGTTGCCGGGCAACGGCTTTGCCGCCGACGTCAGCCGGGAAACCCTGGATTGCACCGCGATGAACGACCTCAAGGCTGGCAGCCCGGTGAACCTGGAAAAAGCCCTGACCCCGACCACTCGCCTCGGCGGTCACCTGGTCAGCGGCCACGTCGACGGCGTCGGCGAAGTGGTAGCCCGCAGCGAAAACGCGCGTGCCGTGGAATTCCGCATCCGTGCGCCCAAAGAGCTGGCCAAGTACATCGCGCACAAAGGCTCGATCACCGTCGATGGCACCAGCCTGACCGTGAACGCCGTGAACGGCGCCGAATTCGAACTGACCATCATTCCCCACACCCTCAGCGAAACCATCATGGCGTCCTACCAGCCAGGGCGCCGGGTGAACCTGGAAGTCGACTTGCTTGCCCGTTACCTGGAGCGCCTGCTACTGGGCGATAAGGCCGCAGAGCCAACCGGAAGTAACATCACCGAAAGTTTTCTGGCCGCTAACGGCTACCTGAAATCCTGACCAAGGGGGTGCCACGTGGCGCTCAATAGCATCGAAGAACTGGTTGAAGACATCCGCCAAGGCAAGATGGTCATCCTCATGGATGACGAAGACCGCGAGAACGAAGGCGACATCATCATGGCCGCCGAGGCCTGCAAGCCCGAGCACATCAACTTCATGGCCAAGCACGCCCGTGGGCTGATCTGCATGCCCATGAGCCGCGAGCGCTGCGAATTGCTCAAGCTGCCGTTGATGGCGCCGCGCAACGGCTCCGGGTTTGGCACCAAGTTCACCGTGTCCATCGAAGCGACGACGGGCGTCACCACCGGTATCTCCGCTGCCGACCGCGCTCGCACCGTGCAAGCGGCCGCCGCGAAGGACGCCAAGGCCGAAGACATCGTCAGCCCCGGCCACATCTTCCCGTTGATGGCCCAACCGGGTGGCACCCTGGCCCGCGCCGGCCACACCGAAGCCGCCTGCGACCTGGCGCGCATGGCCGGTTTCGAGCCCAGCGGCGTGATCTGCGAAGTGATGAATGACGACGGCACCATGGCCCGTCGCACCGAACTCGAGGCGTTTGCCGCCGAACACGACATCAAGATCGGCACCATCGCCGACCTGATTCACTACCGGATGATCCACGAACGTACCGTTCAGCGGATTGCCGAGCAGCCACTGGACAGCGAACTGGGCCAATTCAATTTGGTGACCTACCGTGATTCAGTGGAAGGCGACGTGCACATGGCCCTGACCCTGGGCACCGTGTGCGCCGAAGAGCCGACCCTGGTGCGCGTGCACAACATGGACCCACTGCGCGATCTGCTGATGGTCAAGCAGCCGGGCCGCTGGAGCCTGCGCGCCGCGATGGCTGCGGTTTCCGAGGCCGGCAGCGGTGTGGTGCTGTTGCTCGGTCACCCGCTGGATGGCGATGTGCTGCTGGCGCATATCCGTGAAACGGCCGACCACGCGCCGGTGAAAAAGCCGACCACCTACAGCATTGTCGGTGCCGGTTCGCAGATCCTGCGTGATCTGGGCGTGCGCAAAATGCGCCTGATGAGCGCACCGATGAAATTTAATGCCATATCCGGTTTCGACCTGGAAGTTGTAGAATACGTGCCCTCCGAATAAAGGCCGGCGATTTCTGCCCCTTGTTCGCGGTTAAATCATCACTAAGGGACGCACTTTTCGCGTCCCCGCTCTTTAAGAGATTTGTCGAATGACCCTGAAGACCATCGAAGGTACCTTCATCGCCCCCAAAGGCCGCTACGCCCTGGTGGTTGGCCGCTTCAACAGCTTCGTGGTTGAAAGCCTGGTAAGCGGTGCCGTGGACGCCCTGGTTCGCCACGGTGTGAGCGAGAGCGACATCACGATCATCCGTGCGCCTGGCGCCTTCGAAATTCCGCTGGTTGCGCAAAAAGTTGCTCAACAGGGCGAATACGCGGCGATCATCGCCCTGGGCGCGGTCATTCGAGGCGGCACTCCGCACTTCGAATACGTGGCTGGCGAATGCACCAAGGGCCTGGCCCAGGTGTCCATGGAGTTCGGCGTGCCGGTTGCGTTCGGCGTTCTGACCGTTGATTCCATCGAGCAAGCCATCGAGCGTTCCGGCACCAAGGCCGGCAACAAAGGTGCTGAAGCTGCCCTGTCCGCCCTGGAAATGGTCAGCCTGCTGTCGCAGTTGGAGGCCAAGTGATTTCCGACGAGAGCGATCGTTTCAACCCACGCGACGAGCGTCCAGCCGATGCCGGCAAGCCATCGAAGAACGAGAAGCGTCGCGCTGCTCGTCAGTTGGCGACCCAGGCGCTGTACCAACGTCACCTGGCCGGTGCTTCGCTGAACGAAATCGAAGCGCAGTTTCGCGTCGACAACGATTTCACCTTCGCCGACCTGCCGTATTTCCACGACATCCTGCACGGCGTGCATGCGCACCTGACCGAGATCGACACGGCCCTGGCACCTTGCCTGGACCTGACCATCGACGAACTGGACCCGGTTGAACTGTGCGTGATGCGCCTGTCCGCTTGGGAACTGCTCTATCGCGTCGACGTGCCGTACCGCGTAGTGATCAACGAAGGCATCGAACTGGCGAAAGTCTACGGTTCGACCGACGGTCACAAGTTCGTCAATGGCGTGCTCGACAAGCTGGCCCCGCGCCTGCGCGAAGCCGAAGTGAAGGCGTACAAGCGCTAACCTGCGCTTGAATTCTTGATGGGCGAGTTTGAGCTGATCCGTAAATACTTCGCCGCCGCGCCCTGTGCGCAGGGCGGCGAAGGCATTGCCCTGGGGATCGGCGATGACTGCGCCTTGCTGGCGCTCCCCGCTGGGGAGCAGTTGGCAATCTCCACCGATACCTTGGTGGCTGGGGTGCATTTTTCCGACCCTTGCGACCCGTTCCTGCTCGGCCAGCGCTCGTTGGCCGTGGCGGTAAGCGACCTGGCTGCCATGGGCGCCCATCCCCTCGCATTTACCCTTGCCCTGACCACGCCGACCGTGGATGCCGATTGGCTGCAACGCTATGCCCAAGGTTTGAACGCCATGGCGCAGAGTTGTGGTGTGGGCCTGGTGGGCGGTGATACCACACGTGGCCCGCTGAGCCTGACCCTGACCGTGTTCGGTCGTGTGCCGGCCGGGCAGGCGTTGACCCGCAGCGGTGCGCAGCCGGGCGACCTGCTGTGCGTGGGCGGTGAGCTGGGCAACGCCGCCGGTGCCTTGCCGTTGGTCCTGGGGCAGCGCAGCGCCGACGCAGCCATCACCGAACCGTTGCTGGCCCATTACTGGTCGCCACAACCGCAACTGGCCCTGGGGCTGGCGCTGCGGGGCAAGGCTACGTCTGCGATGGACATCTCCGACGGTCTGCTGGCTGATTGCGGGCATATCGCCAAGGCTTCGGCCGTCAGCCTGTTGATCGAGCGCGAGCGATTGCCGCTGTCAAAGGCGTTGCTGGCGTTTGTCGGCGATGACGAAGCGCGTGTGGCCGCGTTGAGTGGCGGCGATGATTATGTGCTGGCGTTCACCCTGCCACCTGCCGAACTGGCGCCGTTGCTGGCCAGCGGTTGGCCGGTGCGGGTGATTGGCCGGGTCGAGGTGGGGCAGGGCGTGACGCTGCTGGACGCCAACGGGCGGGACATCACCCCGGCCGTGCGCGGTTATCAGCACTTTCGCGATGCGCCGTAAGTCGGCGCGCTGCGCTACCCTCTATCCGATGGTTACGAAGTAGGAGGTTGTCCGTATGGATGTGCGCCGCTGGCTGCTTATCCTACTGTGCGCAATGACATCTTTGGCTCAGGCCGATCAGGTGCCCGGCAAGGTTCTGCTCGCCAGTGAAGCCTGGGACGACTACACCAATACCGATGGCAGCGGTCTGGCCTGGGACGTCTTGCGCCAGGTGTTCGAGCCGGAGGGAATCACCCTGCAAACCCGTACCGAACCCTATACACGCTCGGTCGGCCTTACCCAGCGCGGCGAGGTGGACGGCTGGGTGGGCGCCTATCGCGACGAAGCCACCGGGGTGTTGTATCCCCGCTCGAATTTCGACTCCGACCATATCTACGCCCTTGGACTGGCCAGCACGCCACCGCCGACGTTGGCCACATTGGGCAACTATCGCCTGGCCTGGGTGCGCGGCTACAAGTACGAGGGCTACCTGCCCAATGTGCAGCGTTTCAACCAGATCGAGCGGCGCGACAGCGTCACGTCAATGCTCCTGCATGCCCGGGCGGACTTCTATATCGATGCCCTGACCGAGGTCAGCGAAGTCCTCAAGCAAGCGCCGGACCCTTCCAGGTTCAAACTGACGCATCTCGCGGAACTGCCGCTGTACGTGGGTTTTGCCGATACCGAACGAGGCCGCAGCCTGATGGCGGTATTTGACCGGCGCATGGCGGCCCTGGTGAGCAGCGGCGAGCTGAAGCCGATCTTTGAACGCTGGAAACAGCCGTATCCGTTCTGACCTGCATAGAACCGGGATGAAGGCCAATCGAACCGATTGATCTTTATCAGCGATAATTCAGCTTAAGCGTCTGTAGGAACGTGCTGTTACAATGGCCGCCTTTGTAAAAACTGAAATCAGGAGCACACGGTGCCCGTCGTTTTCGTCGCCGCTTCCAAGCTGCCTACCCCTTTTGCCACGTTCACCATGAACGGCTTTCTCGAAGAAGCCACCGGCCGCGAGCACGTTGTGCTCAGCCTTGGCGACATCGCTGACGGCGCGCCGGTGCTTGGCCGCGTGCACTCCGAATGCCTGACTGGCGACGCACTGTTCAGCCAGCGTTGCGACTGTGGTTCACAACTGGAAGCCGCCATGCGTGCCATCGCCCGTGAAGGCCGTGGTGTGTTGCTGTATCTGCGCCAGGAAGGCCGTGGCATTGGCCTGATGAACAAGATCCGCGCCTATGAGTTGCAAGATGGCGGCGCCGACACCGTCGAAGCCAACGAGCGCCTGGGGTTTGCCGCCGACCAGCGGGACTATGCGATCTGCCTGCCGATGCTCGAGCACCTGGGCGTCAAGTCCCTGCGCTTGATGACCAACAACCCGCGCAAGGTCAAGGCCTTGACCGAAATGGGTATCACCGTCGCCGAGCGTGTGCCGCTGCACACCGGGCACAACCCGCACAACAAGCTCTACCTGGCCACCAAAGCCAGCAAGCTCGACCACATGATGGGCAATGAGCATCAGGGCGAGGTCGACCGCGCGTGACCCGTGGCCAGGTGAAACGGCGACTGTCCTTCAACTGGTGGCAGTACCTGGCCCTGGCGCTGCTGCCTTTGTTTGTGATCAACCTGGTGTTTGGCCAGACCGAAGCCCTGCTGCCGGTACTGGCCATGCCGTTCTTTATCGCCGGCGTGGCCTCGATGTTTCTCAGCCTGCGTTACTTTCACGGCTATAAACACGCGTTGATCGCCACCTCCAAAGCCCTCGATACCCCTGAAGAGCCCGCGGCCTGGATCACCCTGGCAGCCCGCCGACGTACCGCCTTGCTGATTGCCGCCATACCGGCCTGGATCGGCGCGCTGGCGGTGTTTGTCGGCCTCGAAGCGGTGCCACTGTTTTTGTTGGCGCTGTCGACGCTGGTGCTGTTTTACCTCTACCGCATCCCTCGCCAACTGGGATGAAGCGCCACTGGCTGGCGCTTGTGTTGCTGGCATCCAGCGTTCAGGTGCTGGCGGTTGAGCGTGTCGTCAGCCTGGCGCCATCCCTGTCTGAAATCGTGCTTGAGCTGGGCGCCGCCGACCTGCTGGTGGGCGTGCTCGACGGCGGCGAACGGCCGGCAGCCTTGGCAGAGGTGCCGTCAGTCGGGCGCTACGGCCAGTTGGACATGGAGCGTCTGCTCAGCCTCAAACCCGACCTGATCCTGCTGTGGCCCGGCAGTGTCGGCCCGGCGCAGCGTGAGCAGCTACAGCGTTTGAATATTCCGGTTTACCTCGCCGACCCCCATAGCCTTGAACAACTGGTCATTCAGGTGGACGCGATTGCCGTGCAACTGGGGCGTGCGGACGCTGGCCGCCGATTGGCCGCCAACTTGCGCGAACAACTGGTTGAACTGCGCCGGCGTTACCAGCGCGCCGAGCCGTTGCGGGTGTTTTACCAGGTGTGGAACCAGCCGCTGTATACCGTGGGCGGTGAGCAGATCATCAGTGATGCGCTGAAGGTGTGCGGCGCACGCAATGTGTTCGATGACCTCAAGCTGCCTGCGCCGCAGGTGAGCATCGAGTCGGTGTTGCAGCGTGATCCGCAGGTGATTCTGGTCGGTGATCAGGCGCAGAAAGAGGCCTGGAATGCCTGGCCGGCGATGGCGATGCGGGTTCGGGTGGTGCCGGACAAAGGGCTGGAGCGGCCCAGTGGGCAGATGGTGCAGGCGCTGGCGCGCTTGTGTCAGGTGATTGCGCCGAGCCTCTGAAGGTAGTCCAAACCAATGTGGGAAGGGCTTGCCCCTCCCACATTCTGATCCGGGTTACAGGCCCAGTTGTACCGTGCGCTTGAGTACCGCCGCCTCGATACCCGCTTCATCCAAACCACATTCCGCCAGCATTTGCGCCGGCTTGGCGTGTTCGACGTACACATCCGGCAAGCCCAGGTGCAGCACCGACTTGAGGATGTTCTCCCGCGCCAGGAACTCGCTGACCGCCGCACCCGCGCCGCCCATGATGGCGTTTTCTTCAACCGTCACCAGCAGCTCATGGCTGGCGGCCATCTCGCGGACCAAGGCTTCATCCAACGGTTTGACGAAGCGCATGTCGACCACGGTAGCGTCGATCTTCTCGGCCACTTTCAGGGCTTCGGCCAGTTGCACGCCAAACACCAGGAACGCTGTCTTGCGGCCTTGGCGTCGCACGATGCCCTTGCCGATCTCGATAGGCGCCAGGTCCTTCTCGATCACTGCATTCGGGCCATTGCCGCGGGGGTAACGCACGGCGGCCGGACCGTTGTAGAGGTGGCCGGTGCTGAGCATCTTGCGCAGTTCGTTCTCGTCGCTCGGGGTCATCACCAGCATGCCGGGGATGCAGCGCAAGTAGGACAAATCGAAGCTGCCGGCGTGGGTCGGGCCGTCTTCGCCAACCAGGCCGGCGCGGTCGATGGCGAAGAGCACGTCGAGGTTCTGCACGGCGACGTCATGTACCAGTTGGTCGTAGCCGCGTTGCAGGAACGTGGAGTAGATCGCCACCACCGGCTTGGCACCTTCGCAGGCCATGCCAGCGGCGAACGTCACCGCGTGCTGCTCGGCAATCGCCACGTCGAAGTAGCGCAGCGGGAAGCGCTCGCTGAAGGCCACCAGGTCGGAGCCTTCCTTCATCGCCGGGGTGATCCCCACCAGGCGCGGGTCGGCAGCGGCCATGTCGCACAGCCATTCGCCGAACACGCCGGAGTACTTCGGCCCACTGGCCTTTTTCGGCGCGGCGGCGGGGGCGTCCAGCGGTTCCAGCTTGGTGATGGCGTGGTAGCCAATCGGGTCGACTTCCGCAGGCGCGAAGCCTTTGCCTTTCTTGGTGACGATGTGCAGGAACTGCGGGCCCTTGAGGTCACGCATGTTGCGCAGCGTGGCGATCAGGGTCGGCAGGTCATGGCCGTCGATCGGGCCGATGTAGTTCCAGCCCAATTCTTCGAACAGGGTGCCGGGAACCAGCATGCCCTTGGCATATTCTTCGGTGCGCCGGGCAATTTCCCACGCGCCGGGCAGGCGCGAGAGCACTTTTTTGCTGCCTTCGCGCATGCTGGCGTAGGTGCGGCTGGAAAGGATTTTTGCCAGGTAATTGGACAAGCCACCGACATTGCGCGAGATCGACATGTCGTTGTCGTTGAGGATCACCAACATGTTGGCGTCCACTTCCGGCGCGTGGTTCAACGCTTCGAAGGCCATGCCGGCGGTCAGCGCGCCATCACCGATCACCGCAATCGCCTTGCGATCGCTGCCTTGCAGGCGGGCGGCAATCGCCATGCCCAGCGCGGCACTGATGGAGGTGCTGGAGTGACCGACGCCAAAGGTGTCGTACTCGCTCTCGGAGCGACGCGGGAAGGCGGCAATGCCGTCCTTCTGGCGCAGGCTGCCCATCTGGTCGCGGCGGCCCGTGAGGATTTTATGCGGATACGCCTGATGGCCCACGTCCCACACCAGCCGGTCGTCCGGGGTGTCGAACACGTAATGCAGGGCGATAGTCAGCTCGATGACGCCCAGACCGGCACCGAAATGCCCACCGGTCTGGCCGACCGTGTAGAGCAATTCCAGGCGCAACTCATCGGCCAGGGTTTCCAGCTCGGCTTCACCCAGACGACGCAGGCCGGCCGGCGTGGCAGCACGGTCGAGCAGGGGCGTGGACGGGCGCTTGCGGGGAATCTCTTGAAACGTCGTGGGCATCAGGCGAATCGTTATAGGTATAGAAGAGGCGGCAGTTTACCTCAAGCATCGCAAACTGCCCACGCAGAGCGCCGAACTTGGCTGATATGCGGCTGCAATGGCCGCAGTAATCAGTGCCGGCGTTCGACGATATACCGCGCCAGGTCGCGCAGTGGCTCGGCTGCCGCGTCGAAAGGTCGCAGGGCGTCCAGGGCCTGGTCGCGTAGTTCCAAGGCGTAGGCCTTGGCCGATTCAAGCCCAAGCAGCGCAGGATAAGTCGGTTTGTCCCGTGCGATGTCGGCGCCCTGGCGTTTGCCCAGGGTCGCGGTGTCACTTTCGACGTCGAGGATGTCGTCCTGCACCTGGAAAGCCAGGCCGATGGCGCGGGAATAGGTCTTCAACGCAGCCAACTGCGCAGCGTCGGCACGGCCACTGGCCAGGGCGCCGAGTTGCACGGCAGCTTCGATCAGCGCACCGGTCTTGTGGCGGTGCATGTATTCCAGGGCGTGTTGATCGAGCTTCTGGCCGACCGAACCCAGGTCGATGGCCTGGCCGCCGACCATACCGGCGGGGCCCGCCGCCAGGGCCAGGGCGGTGACCATGCGCAAGCGGATCTCGGCGTTGGCGTCGCTCAGCGTCGGGTCCAGCAGTGCGCTGAACGCCAGGCTTTGCAGGCCGTCACCGGCCAGAATCGCGCAGGCTTCGTCAAAGGCTTTGTGGGTGGTGGGCTGGCCGCGACGCAGATCGTCATCGTCCATGGCCGGCAAATCGTCATGCACCAGGGAATAGGCGTGGATCAACTCCACCGCGCACGCCGCGCCGTTGGCCTGCTCGGCAGGCGCGCCGAGGGCTTCGCAGGCGGCATAGGCCAACAACGGGCGCACGCGCTTGCCGCCATTCATCACGCTATAGCGCATGGCTGCATAAAGACGTGTGAGTTCGGGGCTTGGCGCAACAAACAAGGGCTCCAGCGCCGCATTGACCCGGGCTTGGCTACTGGCCTGATACGCGTCGATCATTCCGGCTGTTCCGCATCGAAAGGTTCTTCGGCCAATTCCCCGTCACGCTCCAGCAGCACCTGGACCTTCTGCTCCGCCTGCGCCAAGGCGCTCTGGCAGTCGCGGGTCAGGCCGATGCCTTGCTCAAACGCTGTCAACGAGTCTTCCAGCGACAACTCGCCGTTCTCCAGACGCTCGACCAGGGTTTGCAGGTCGGCGAGGGATTGTTCGAAATCGAGTGCAACTTTTTTGCGGGCCATGGCGGCTATTCCGGTAGACGGTAAACCGGCGCGACACTAGCAGACATGGGGGATGGGGGCAAATGAGTGGGGGGCTCGATCGTCTGGGCCAGTGATTTGATAGCGCGTACCGCGACCCTTATAGGGCCATGCCTTAAAAGGCACCGTTGGTCGATCAGGCCGTGCTGATCCACGCTGTACTGCTCGACGTTGCTGCATAGAAATGTGGTCAGCAGGCGTGTGAGCCGATTGTGTAGCCTAATTGACGGTTATCTCGATGATGGCCCGGTGCTATTCTGCGTCACGACCTGCAGCCATCCGTGGACAGTGCAGGCAAAAAAAAGCGCGTTTGAGGAGATAGGGATATGTCGTTGTTGGCGTTCTTGCAGGCCAGGAAATACTCAAGCTCGGGGCGTGTCTATGTAGCACCCAATATTCCCAAGAAGCTGCTGAGCAACGCGCTGGCCGCTTACGATTTGACGCTGGACCCCAGCGACGTGGTGGTGTTGGTCGACGACACCATGTTTGGCAGCGGCAAGGACGGTTGCCTGATCGCGCACGACTGCCTGGCGATCCGTGAAACCTTCACTGACGCTGTCACCTACGCCTACAGCGAAGTGCAGTCGTTGGAGCTCCAAGGCAGCAAACTCTTCCTCAACAAGCGTCAGGCAATTGCCTTCAACATGCCGGACAAGGCGGATCTGAACCGCTGTTTCGCATTGGTCCTGGAGTGGATGAGCAGCCAGTCCGGTGCTGCGCCTTCGGCCAAGCGCACCGAAGTGAAAGCTGCCGCCGGCAATCAAGAGTTGAGCGCCGCCCAAGTCGAGGCGGTGGTGCAGATGAGCGTCAACCTGGCCGAGCGCCTGGGCTTGGAGCGCGTTTACGTGCGCCCGCACATTCCGCAGAAAAAACTGCAAGCGGCGCTGGAGTCTTACGGCGCCAATATGCGTGAAGACGAAGTGCTGGTGCTGATCGACGACACCCTGTTCGGTGGCGCCAAGGAAGGCGTGCTGATGGGCGAGAGCAAGCTGGCGCTGAAAATGGTGTTTGAAGCACCGCGCCTGTTTTTCTGGCGCCATCTGGAGGGGCTGTCGGTGGAGAAGCGCGACCTGTACGTCAACTCGCGTAAGGTTGGCTCCTTCACTCAGGTAGGCGAAAAGGAATTGGGCGAGTTCTTTTCGCTGATCGACCAGGCGTTGATCGATGTGCGCCAGGCCTCGGTCGACGACACCCCTGCGCCCCAGCAGGTGGTGCCCGAGCCTGAACCTGAGGTGTTGGAGCCTGCGCAGGTGGAAGAAATTTCTGCCCTGGCGGTCATCGAAGACACACCAGTGCGGAGTCCCGCCGAGCAGCAGAGCAAGGTCAGCGGCAAAGACAAACTGCTCGGTTATGTCGCCGTGGCCATCGAGCAAAACAAGCCCAAGATCCTGCCGTTTCTCAAGGAAAAAACCGGCGAGGCGTCCCTGGCTGCACTGCGTGATGACGCCAACGTCGAGAAGCTGGGCGTGTTCATTTATGCCTTCCTGCCGGGGGTGGTTCGTCTCGCGCTGAAGGAAGATACCTTCGTGCGCTTCATGCTGGAAAACCGCAACAAACTCCTCGACAAACTATTGACCGGCGAAGCCGAACGCGTGGCTGCCTTGCCGGACATCACGCCGGCGGCGCCCGTGAGCCGTGGCTACCATGCCGATCTGGACGACCTGTTGATGGACGATGAGCCCGAGCTGCGGCCGGGGCAGCAACCCGTCGACATCCTGCGTGCGATTTTGCAGGAGATGAAACAGGATCAGCTCGAAGACCCGGATGCCGAGTTCATCTGGCAGTTGCCCATTGATTTCCTGGAAGCGCTGATTCCCAAGGCGGAAAAACTGATTGGCGCTCCCGATAAAAAGGTCGAGGACCAGGTCTTCTTTGTGCTGGCGCTGATGTACGGTTTTTCTTTCCACAAGGTGCCGGAGGCCGTGCGTACTCAGGAGAACATTTTCGAGACATTCCTCAACGGTTTCGGCGTGATCTGCAGCAGCTACGAGGAACGTAACCCCGCCAGCACTTTCAATCTGGACGATGATGTGCTGCCGATGTTGTTGATCATGACCAAAGTGGCGAGCAAG
Organism: Pseudomonas sp. RP-B7; assembly: GCF_059803535.1. Classification (NCBI taxonomy): domain Bacteria; kingdom Pseudomonadati; phylum Pseudomonadota; class Gammaproteobacteria; order Pseudomonadales; family Pseudomonadaceae; genus Pseudomonas; species Pseudomonas sp. RP-B7. The sequence continues at coordinate 75,756 of NZ_JAPFHC010000014.1, read as the reverse complement.
CAGCAGCTCAACGAGCTGGTCAGGAAAATGCTCGACGAGCACAGCACCGTCAGTGAACCGGGTGACTTCGAGATGGATGACATCATGTTGCTGCTTCGTGCCGCCAACACCGGCGCGGTGGCCTGGGTGGACGCACTGACCCGTGTCTGCGTCGCCCAGGAGCGCGAAGTGCAACGCAAATGGGGGGACGTGCTCAACTAAGTGCGGGACGGGCGGCCAGTTTCAACCAGGCGTTCAAACTGGCATTGCCCCTGCGCGTCTTGCAGGCTGGCCTCAAAGGCCAGCAAACCGGCCAGCACCTGCTGCTGGGCTGCAATCTGCGTGACCAGTTCATGCTTCTTTTGCGCAATCGCCGCCGTCGCCCGTTGTTGTGCCAACGCACCTGCCGGGGCGCCGTGGAGAATTTCCTGCAACTCCTTGAGCTTGAATCCCAGTTGCTGGGCGCACTTGATGAACATCAGCAGCTCGACACTTTGCTCTGAATAGACCCGGTATTGGCCCTCGCGCCGGGCCGTCGGCAGCAGGCCGATCGCCTCATAGTGACGAATCGCCTTGATGGTCGTGCCCGACAGTTGCGCGGCTTTGCCGATGTACATGAAAACTCCCTTTTTCCAGAAGTGCGCCGGCTTGTTTCAGCCAGGCGTCGCGCTGCGTGGATGTCGATCCGAGGACCGGCCCGAACAGCAACGTCTTGATCGGCTTGATGCCGCAAAACGCCAGGGTGGTCTTGCGCATCTGATGTACGCCCGGCATGTGATAGAACCAACGGTAATACCACGGCGGCGTATCCAGGGTCACCAACAGGTGTGCGGTTCGGCCGCGCAGGAGTTTGTCAGGAAACGCCTTGCCTGCTCGGTATTTGAAGGCAAAACCGGGTAGGAAAATACGGTCGATAAAGCCTTTCATCAAGGCCGGTATGCCACCCCACCAGATGGGGAAAGCCAAGGCCAGGTGTGTGGCCCACAGGATGTCGGCTTGCGCGCGGAGCAGATCGGCTTCCAGGGGTTGAATCTGGTTGTAGCCGTTGTGCAGGATCGGGTCGAAATCAAGCTCACCCAAGCGTAGGACGCGCACCTCATGGCCTGCGGTTTTTGCACTGCGGATGTAGGCGTCGGCGAGGGCAGAGCAGAGGCTGGTCGTGGAGGGGTGGCCGAGGATGACCAGGATGCGGTGGGCCATGGCGGGATGTCCTGAAAGTGGGGGTTCAGGGTAGGGGGTGCTGTATAGGGGAGAGTCAAGCAATACGCCTATTTGCAATTGCCAGCAGGACGGATCTGCAATCCTTGAAAGGCCCTTCCTGAAGCGTTCGTTGTGCTTTGTGGCCTTGGATGACGCTGGCTAGCTTGCCTCAACGCTCCCGCTTTGACTTTTTGAGCCTGGCGTTGGACGCGCAGGAGCACGACATAGAAACCGCGTTGATCAAGCATGTCACCGACTTTCTGCGGGGGTTAGAGGGGCGCAAACAACAAAAGCCTGCTTTTCAGGGCAGGCATTTTGTTTAACGCGCTTTGCTTAGTTCTTGTGCGCCGTCAGCGCCGCATAACCATTCATCAGGTTGCGATAGTTCGGAATGCGCTGGGACAACAGGTTGCCCAGGCCTTCGATGTCGTTGCGCCAGTCGCGGTGCAGCTCACACGCCACCGAGAACCAGTTCATCATCTGCGCGCCGGCCTGGGTCATGCGGCTCCATGCGGCCTGCTGCACGGTGGTGTTGAAGGTGCCCGAGGCATCGGTGACCACGAACACATCAAAGCCTTCGGCCAGTGCCGAGAGGGTAGGGAACGCTACGCACACATCGGTGACCACGCCGGCAATGATGATCTGCTTGCGGCCGGTGGCCTTGATCGCCTTGACGAAGTCTTCGTTGTCCCAGGCGTTGATCTGGCCTGGGCGGGCGATGTACGGCGCGTCCGGGAACATTTCCTTCAACTCTGGCACCAGCGGGCCGTTGGGGCCTTGCTCGAAGCTGGTGGTGAGGATGGTCGGCAGTTCGAAGAACTTGGCCAGGTCCGCCAGGGCGAGCACGTTGTTCTTGAACTCGTTGGGCGAGAAGTCCTGCACCAGGGAAATCAGGCCGGTCTGGTGGTCGACCAGCAGGACTACGGCGTCGTCTTTGTTCAAGCGGTTGTAGGTTGGAGTGCTCATGGTTGAATCCTTTTTTGTTTAGGTTGGTTGGGCGTTGCGTTCAACATGGGCACAGATTAATGGGTGGGTGGCGGTGGATAAATCGGCTGAAACGGGTAATACCGTCAACTCAAAAGCGACAATCGTTGAATCTTCACCCGTACTGGGAGGGACGTAGCCAAGAAAAGTCATACAAAAAATCTCACGCGTGAGCTATTGAGCGTGATGAAAATTGCCTGTAGATTTTCTCACGCGTGAGTTTTTCACTACGAGGTCAGCATCATGAAAAGCAGCTCTCCATCGAGCCCGTCCGCCGGGTCCGATTCCGATTCCGCAAGCTTTCAAGGAGAGCGCTTGAAACCGGCCGCGAAAAAGCCATCGAGCTTCTACATGAAACAGATGCGCGCGGGCCTGGCGGCCGCCGGGTATGTGAAACACGAGACTTGGGTGCTTCCCGAAAACCGAAGCCTGCTCAAGCAGATGGAGAAACAGCTCCGCCAGCCGATCCTGGCTGGCTCATTCATGTCGGAGAATTACATGAGCGCAGGTAACAACTGGAATATCGATCGCCTCTTCACCGCTCTCCAGGCCCTGGACGAAGTGGTCGCCAATGACATTACGCTTTCTCTGGTGCAAGGCTCCGAGTCCAGCATCAAGCTGGAGATGAACGACTTCGGTGGCTTGCCGATTTACATCGCGGTGGTGGGCGAGCAGATCATCGTGGATACCGTGCTGGTCGACGTCGAGTCCATCAACGACGTGCCGAAATTCAATGACGCCGTGTTGCGCAGCCGGGAAATGTTCCCGCTGTCCTCGATCGGCATCGAGTCCATGCCTAATGGGCAAGTTGTCTACAACATGTTCGGCGCGTTGAGCTCCGACTCCAGCCTGACCAACATCGTGACCGAGGTGAAAACCCTGGTCGACAACGTGCAGCGCGCCAGCGAAGCCTTCGAACGTTTCTTCAATTAAGTATTCGGGAGTACCCAATGACTCAGTCCATCTGGAGCAAATTGTTCACCGCGCTGCGTGGCGGTGCGAGCGAAGTCGGCGAGTCGATCGTCGACCAGCAGGCCCTGCGTATTCTCGACCAGGAAATCCGCGACGCCGACACCGCGCTTGCCAACGCCAAGCGTGAGTTGGTCAGCATCATGGCCAAGCACAAACTGGCGACTGATCGCGTCGGTGAGTACGACGCCAAGATCAAAGACCTGGAGTCCAAGGCGATGGCGGCTATCCAGGCCAATCGTGAAGACCTGGCCCTGGAAGTGGCCGAAGCCATTTCGACCCTGACCAACGAGCGGGATGTCGAGCAAAAGCAGGCCGCCGAGTTCGGTGGTTACGCGGACAGCATGCGCAAGGACATCACCAAGGCCGAAAGCCGGATCAAAAGCCTGCGCCAGCAAGTGGACATGGCCAAGGCGCGTGAAAGCGTGCAAAAGGCTCAAGTCAGCGCGTCCATCGCCAGTGGCGGTGCCAACGGCAAGCTGGAGACCGCTGTCGGTACGCTGAATCGCTTGCAGGCCAAGCAGCAGCAACGCGCGGCTGAACTGCAAGCCCAGGATGAACTGGCCGAGGCGTCGACGGGCTCCGACCTGGAGCGCAAGCTGCGTGAAGCCGGCATCACGCCGAATGAAGGCAGTGCCAATGCGATCCTCGAACGCCTGAAGAAAAAGTCAGCCGAGTAAGGCCGACAAGGGCGAACACTGCACCTGTGGTGAGGGCGCTTGCTCCAGCTGGACGGCGCAAACAAAAGCTGGGGGCCGCTTCGCGTCAAGCGCCCTCGCCACAGGTCAATTCTTACCCTATCTGCTTTTTAACGACGTCGAGGTCAGGATGGATGCCTTGAAGGGTTTCAAGATAATCGCAGGCCTGGCCTTGTGCATGGTTGCACTGCAACTGCTCAATGTCGCGACCGGGTACAGCCTCATGGCATTCGGCCTGGTCCCGAGAACGGTGCAGGGATTGCTTGGCATCCTCGCGTCCCCGTTCCTGCACGGGTCCTTTGCCCACCTCAGTGCGAACCTGATCGCGTTTCTGGTGCTGGGCACCCTGGTCATTATCGAAGGGCTCAACCGGTTCGTCAGCGTCAGCGCGATCATAATTGTGCTGGGCGGCTCATTGGTCTGGCTGTTCGGTTTTGCGGGTATACACGTGGGCGCCAGCGGCTGGGTATTCGGGCTGTGGGCTTATCTGTTGTCTCGGGCCTGGTTTCACCGCAGCTGGGCCAACCTGATAACGGCCGGTGTGGTGGCGGTACTTTATGGTGGCCTGATCCTTGGTTTCCTGCCTCGCCAGGGGGTTTCCTTCGAAGGGCATCTGTTTGGTGCGTTCGCCGGATTTATTGCAGCCAAGGTACTTCTCTCGGCGCCGCGCAGCAGGTTTAATGCCGGCTGACTGCGCTTGAGCATCCTGCTTTCAGGAATCAAGTACCCAAGGAACCAGGGGCAAAAATGTCGACTTTCCTGTTGTTGCGCCAACTCTCTTCTTGCTTCGATCAGTCCGCCCAGTGCCATGCGCATTGAAGGCTGCGCCTCTACCTGCCTCAAGGAAATCTCCAATGGGATGGTTTAAACAGTTGATGGGGCTTGAGGCCCCGCGAGCCAATGCCGAGTCGAAACCGCTCTTGCCAAGCACTGGCCCATTGGGCCTGGCCCCAGGCAAAGGCGTGATGTTCGACACGAGCCTGAAGTTGCTGCTCGATGAGAAAACCTCGGTGGTGATTCCCGGCTCCCAGGAAATCTGGAGCAACGGCACCGTGGATCTCGGGCAGTCGACCTGGCTGTCGCGCTATTACATGAACGACGAGGATTACTGGTTGCAGGTCCACACCACGGGCGAGATCGCCGGGCAGGTGGAGTCCGTGATCCTGTTTAACTACCTGAGCTACGTCACCCTCAGCAGCGAAGCCGAACTGCGTCGACTGGCCGGGCCGCAGAGTCTGATCGGGTTGCCGACCTACACCCACGACGGCGTCGAATACGCCCGTGTGTGGGGCAGCGAAAACGGCCAGACAGAATTGGTGGCGATGAGCGAGCAGGTGATAAGCCCCGAGGATTCCTACAGCGTCGAGCACCGCTCGATGCTATATGCCCGTGACACCGGCCTGACCGATCGACGCGAGTTCCTGTTGTTTTCTGTCGAAGAAGACGCCGAAGGCACCATCAGCCTGAGCACGTCGCTGGGCATTTCGCTGTACACCACCGACCTGACCGCGCTCTAAAAAAGGAAGCCATCCATGCTAGAAGCTCTTTCCATTTCCCTGAACAAAGCCGCCGTACTCGGGTTTGTCCTCTACATCCTCGGTGCGGCCGTACTGTTCGCGCTGTTCCAGTTCATCTACACCCGCATCACCCCGCACAAGGAGTTCGAGCTGATCCGTGCGGGCAACGTGTCCGCGGCGGTCGCCCTGGGTGGCGCCATCATCGGTTTTGCCATTCCTGCCAGCAACGTGATTGCCTATTCGATCAGCCTTCTCGACTTCGCCGTTTGGGCGATCATCGCGGCTGTCGTCCAACTGCTGGCGTTTTTGTTGACCAGCCTGGTGCTCAAAGGCACGTCCGAGCGCATCAGGAACGGCGAGCTCGCGGCCGGCATCTACGTGGCTGCAGTGGCCATCAGCGTCGGCATGTTGAATGCCGCGTGCATGACGCCTACCCAGAACTGATCGCGCACGGAGCTCCCGATGAAACGAAGCAAGTATGTCCAGCTTTCGCTGGCAGCGTCGGTCGCCATGGCGATCTCCGGCTGTGGGCCGACGGAAAAAACCTACGATTTGCAGAAGAAGTACAACTTCCAGTCGGTTCAGCAATGTGCCGATGAGAAGCTGCCGGTGGACGTCTGCTCGGACGCCTATATGACCGCCATGGCCGAGCACCGCCGGATTGCGCCGGTGTACGACAGCCAGGCCGATTGCGATGCAGACTTTGTCGCTGACTGGTGCCAACAGGACTCCAGCGGAAAATTCATCCCCAGGCTGGGTGGTTTCGAACTGACCGCCGAAGGCCAGGTGACGCAATCCCAGGTCGATGCGGCCAACGCCCAGGCGGCGGGCGCGCAAGCGAGCAGTGGCGGCTCAGGCTTTTCCACCAGCAGCCTGCTGACTGGGCTGCTGATCGGCAACATGCTGAGCAACAATCGCAACAGCTACCGCTCCGAGCCGGTGTACCGCTATCGCGATGATCGCGGCGATTACGCCTCTTCAACGCTCAACCAACGTGTCTCGAAAGGCGCAACCTTCGGCCGCTCGAACCAGGCCAGGTACGGCAGCAGCAATTACACCAACACGCTGCGTTCCTCCAGCAAGTCCAGCTCCGTTGCGTCGGCCACCTCCCGTGGTGGCTTCGGCAGCAAGGCCAGCGCACGCAGTGGCTGGGGCGGCGGTAGGTCGAGCAGCTAAGGAGGGCTGGCCATGAAGAAAATCCAATGCGCAGAACGTCACGACTGGAAACAAACCGCCGACAGCCTCGGCTTCCTGTTCCACACCATCGACAACGAGCCCTATTGGGATGAGCGCGCGTACTACCAGTTCACGCTCAAGCAAATTGAGCAGGACCTGGAAGACCCGACCACCGAGATCCATGAGATGTGCATGGACCTCGTGGCCCGTGTGGTCCAGAGCGAAGAGTTGCTCGAGCGCCTGAGCATTCCCGCGCCGTTCTTTGACATGATCCGCACCTCATGGCTCGAAGGCCACCCGCACCTGTACGGGCGCATGGACTTTTCCTACAACGGCAACGGTCCCGCCAAACTGCTCGAACTCAACTACGACACACCGACCAGCCTCTACGAGGCTGCGGCGTTTCAGTGGGGCTGGCTGGAACAATGCATCGAGCGCGGCCTGCTGCCCAAGCACGCCGACCAGTTCAACAGCATCGACACCAAACTGCACCAGGCCTTTGCCCAATTGCAGGTCAACCAGCCGTTCTACTTCGCCTCGATGAAAGACTCGGTCGAAGACAAAGGCACCACCGACTACCTGCGCCTCGTCGCGGAAAAAGTCGGCATCGAATCCCGTCATATCGACATCGAAGACATCGGCCTGACCAGCGAAGGCCGCTTCGTCGACCTCCAGGATCGCTGGATTCCCCACCTGTTCAAGCTGCACGCCTGGGAGTTCATCTTCCATGAGCCGTTTGGTGCCGCGATTGCCCAGAGCGACACGCAGTTCTTCGAGCCGGCATGGAAATCCATCCTCTCCAACAAAGGCGTCCTTCCCCTGTTATGGGAGTTCAACAGCGGCCACCCGAATTTACTCGCGGCGCACCTGGATACCGATCCGGGTAAAGCCGTGCCGAAGGGCTGGGTGCGCAAGCCGTTCTTCTCACGGGAAGGGGCGAACATTGAATTGCAAACGGTGGATGGGCTGATCGTGAAGGAAGACGGGCCCTATACGGATGCGCCGTTCATCCTTCAGGAGTTCGCGCCGCTGCCGCGGTTTGGGGACAGTTATACGTTGATTGGTTCCTGGGTGATCGGGGACCAGGCGGCGGGGATTGGCGTGCGCGAGGATAATAGTTTGATAACGAAGGATTCGAGTCGGTTTTTGCCGCATTTGATACTGGATTGAAAACGACGGGCTTCTCGGCAATGTCTGGTGAATGTCAGTCGGTTATTGATCAGGGCTGAAGTGGAGAGGGGAACTTTGTGCACGTAGGCGATATATTGAATTAAAACAGCATGGCTTAAACATAAGCAGGTTGAGTATTAAAGTTTAATCGTGTTCTGTTTTCGGTGAATTTACCTGCATAAGCCGTTCTGATATAGTGCTCCGCTGAGGAGAGAAATATGCTATTGCCACGTTTTCCCGCAACACGCTTTCAAGGTTCAAAAAGAAAGATTCTTCCGGAAATTGCCGCACTGATAGAAGCTGAAAAGTGCGACTCAATAATTGATCTGTATTCCGGATCCGGGATCGTGGCATTGTTATTTCGTTATCTGGGCAAAAGAGTTCTGGCAAACGATTACTTGAAATACAATCAAAATACCGCCTCTTTGTTCTTGAATTACTCACAGGAAGAGCTGAGTGCGCTGGATTTGGATGCGGACTTGGATTTCTTGCTGAATCACCGTGCCGATGATTTTGAATCTATTGTGTCTGACGAGTTTCAAGGAGTTTACTTTAAGCCTCATGAAAATAGCGAGATAGACAACTTTTGCCAGAACATACAGCGCTATTGCGGATTAAAGCAAAGCCTCTATATCTACGCAGTGGGGCAGGCGCTCATCAAGAAGAGACCTTATAATCTGTTTCATCGCGCGAATCTGGATATGCGCCTCAAGGATGTCGTCAGGTCCTTTGGTAACGCGAAGACCTGGGAAACCTCAATCAAGGAACATGCCGTAAAGTGCATAAAGGAATTGGCAGCCTTGCCTGCTGTTGATGCACGGCAGCCGATAACAACCTGTGTTGACACGGCCTGCCTGCAAGCGCTTCCTCAAGATTATGATGTTGTGTATATGGACCCTCCCTACATGAATGGGAAGTCTGTGTCGGTTAATTACTCCAACTTTTATCATTTTCTGGAAGGCTTATGTGACTATAGCCTTTTCTCGAAAGGCGATACTCGATACCCGCACAAACCCATCGTAAATATAGAAAGCGCCTGGCATAAAAAAGAGTCTGCGCTCAAGCAATTAAAGTACATATGCGAGTATTTTCATTCGTCGACCATCATCATGAGCTATAGAAGCGACGGTACACCGTCTCCCCTTGAGATCCAGGCGGTCATGCAGGGTTGTGGCAGGCAGGTGGAGATACACACGGCAGGTGAATACAAATATGCGCTGAGCAAAAACGCGGACAATGAAGAAATTTTTATCATCGCACGCCTGTAGTTGGCGACGGGGCACTCAACTACAGGCATGCGGACGCGCAAAAGTTTACAGAAATCTCTGGAAGTCCGGGTGAGCCAGCAGGTCTTGCTGGGTTTTAATCGCGCCCTTGTAGTGGTCGTAGTTCTGCCAATAAAAGTCGCAGGCTTCTTTTACTTGAGAGAAATGTGAGAACGGCCCTTTGACTGTCGAGAACTCCTGAGGGCTTTTCAGCTTTATGGAACCAATGTTGGCGGTATTGCCGCTTCCCGCTCTCAATCCTACAACATCAGTCTTTTCTCTGATGAAGATGCTCTGCAAGTCATAAGGGCATTTGATGTCGCCGGCTTTTGGTATGTTGGTTAGATCATACTCTTCAAATGCCAGGTTTCGCGTGTAGATAAAGCCAATCACCCAATGATGGGTGTAGGTCGAGTACGGATGCAAAATGTTCTTGGTGTCATTCCTGATAAACGACTTATAACTTCCCAGGGTCAGGCCCATGGGTTTTCCTTGGGCGTGATAGGTCGTTTTGATGTCGATGGCGATGCGTTGCACGACATTGCCATAGTTATCGAACTTGGTGAAGGTGAAATCGGGATACGTGGTCTGATTAGCGTTGGCTACGATAAACCCGTGATTGAGTGCGATGGTTCTGAGAACCGGGCTGGCAAGCCTTTCAAATACAGTACTGATGACTTTTGTATCGGAGTCGATGGGGTAGACCCGGTTTTGCTCGTCAATAAAACCCTGGATTTCCCAGGTCCAGCCTTTTGTGTAGTTACGAAATTCTTTTTCGAAATCATTGAGTGTGATCACTACTACCTCTTAACTCTGCCCAATCAAAAAACACATCAAGCTCCCTGTCAAAGCGCCTTGCTAGTGTCCGAGTTGTTTCAGACGCAGGATATACTGCGGGTTGGATTTGTGTCCATTTGCGCAGCTCGCTTAAAAGCAGCGCGCGCGACTATCTCCGGGGACGCGTGAGGTGGGGCCCCTGAAAGTCAATTCGGCCATTTATTGCAGGCATTAAAAAGCCGGCTTGTGGCCGGCTTCTCGGGGACTGCTTCAGCTTGTTTTTGACAAGCCTCACCAGCCTTCAAATCGCTCAGCCAACGTCGCGTCTGGCTGAATGGTAGGGGCATCCGCGGGAACTCCTCCGCATCGCCAGACAGGGGAAACAGCTGAACGCCACCCCTGCCAAATGTGCGGCGCATGATACCCACATTCACCTCAATTGCCCACCTCCGGATCCGATTTAGAGCCTTCCCAGCCCAATAATTGCTCATCCAGCGGCACGGGTGGGCGACGGGTGTTGAGTGTGGCCCACCAGAACACCCAGCCCACGATCTGGAAGTTCTGTTCAAAGCGTTGCTCGTAGGTGAGGTATTCGTCGGGATGTTCACCGGCGTTGTGGCTGCGCATGCGCAGGCCGCCGCCGGGACGGTTGTAGAGGTATTTGATGCGTAGCATGCCGTCATGTTCGACCGCGTAGATTTCGCCGTCGATGATTTGGGTGCGGCCGCTGTCGATGGCGAGTATGGCGCCCTGTTGGATGATGTCGGTCATGCTGTTGTCGACCATGTACGCGCCTACTGCGCGCTCGGGGTTTACTTTGAGGGTTTCGAGGCTGAGCAGGGAGACGCGGATGCACTCGGTGGACGTAAATGTGGGGTGGAGGGGGATTTCCACGTCGGTTTTTTCTGGGTTGCAGGCCGAGCCTGTGAGGTATTTGCCGGTGGTTTCGCGGGTGGGGAGTACATTCCTTGCGTTCGGTCCGTCCAACAGAAAGTTGACCGGTGGGTGTTTAGGGCCCATGCCGGTGTGCAACCACCGACTGGAGACGCACAACAACTCTGCAATCTCGTTGAGTTTGCCCATGGGGACGCCGCGTTTGAACCAGTTGTTCACGTGTTGAGGCGTGACGCCGCGGTTCTTGGCGAAGTCGGAGGCGGAAAGATGAACTTCCCGTAGCAGTGCTTTTAAACGATCACCTGATGTATTCATAAACGCAGAGTTTACTGGCGGGAAAAACAAATCAAATAAACCATGCGTTGAATTGCGCGTGTAGGTTTTTACTTAGTTGTGGCCTGATTTTTCAGTTTTCTTGTATTGTTAAACGTTAGTTTTTGTTTGTTGATCCGAGTGTTTAATTGTATGCATAAAAAAGCCCCGAATAGTCGGGGCTTTTTCTATTGCCGGGGTAATACCGGACGGGTATCAGCCTTTGTAGGCGGCAACCGATTTCAGGATCTCGGCGCGGGCGGCGTCTGCATTGCCCCAACCGTCGATCTTCACCCACTTGCCTTTTTCGAGGTCTTTGTAGTTCTCGAAGAAGTGCTTGATCTGTTCCAGCAGCAGTGGCGGCAGATCGGTGTATTCCTTCACATCCACGTACAGCTGGGACAGCTTGTCGTGTGGAACTGCGATAACTTTGGCATCGCCGCCGCCGTCGTCGGTCATGTTCAGGATGCCGACTGGACGGGCACGGATAACCGAGCCTGGGGTCACCGGGTAAGGGGTTACCACCAGCACGTCGAGGGGGTCACCGTCGTCAGCCAGGGTGTTAGGGATGAAACCGTAGTTGGCCGGGTAGAACATCGGGGTGGCCATGAAACGGTCAACGAACAGGCAGTCGCTGTCTTTGTCGATTTCGTATTTGATCGGCGCGTGGTTGGCCGGAATCTCGATGGCGACGTAGATGTCGTTCGGCAGGTCTTTGCCAGCCGGAATCTTGCTGTAGCTCATTGGGCGTTGCCCCCGTTAATTGGCCAAGAAACTTGGCCGGATTGGCCTAAAAGTGGCGGCGATTATAGGCACATTCCGCCGCCGATGCCATGCGCCAGACGTCGTACGGTTATTCGCCCTGCGGCTGATAACGCGGGTCCGTGGCTTGCAGCTGGTTCAAGCGGGCCAGGGTGTCCTGGCGATAAAAGCGGCTGAGTTGGGCGTACACCTGTGGATAACTATTGACCAGTAAATCCGGGGCGCTGAAAAAATATTCGCTGGTAACGGCAAAGAATTCCGCCGGGTTTTCCGCCGCGTAGGGGTCGATCTCGGTTTCGGCGTCCGGGTTGGCATCCAGCTGGCGATTGAGGTCGTCGTAGGCGCTTTGCATCACGCTGGCCCATTCCTGCACGCGCATGTCGCTGTGCAGCGGCGGCAGGCCATTGGCGTCGCCGTTGAGCATGTCGAGTTTGTGCGCCAGTTCGTGGATGACCAGGTTGTAGCCTTCCCAGTTGCCACTGGCCAGTACGCCTGGCCAGGCCAGGATCACCGGACCCTGTTGCCAGGCTTCGCCACTGTGCTCACCGTCCCACTCGTGTTCGATGCCGCTACTGTCGCGATGGCGCTGGGGGCTGAGAAAGTCGTCGGGGTACAGCACGATTTCGTGGAAACCCCGATACCAATCGAGGTCGCCCAGGTTCATCAACGGCAGTTGCGCCTGGGCGGCGAGCAGCAGGCGTTGTTCCTGATGCAGCTCGACGCCGGGGAGGGCGGTGAGGTGTTTTTCGGCGAGAAATACCACGCAGGCTTCGCGCAGCCATTGATCCTGCTCGGCGCTGATGCCGTCGAGAAAGGTCAGGTGCTGGCGCACCCGCTGCCAGGTGTCATCGGCAATCGGGTGCTTGGCCAGCAGGCGCCGGCGACGCCAGGCGCTGAGGGACCACATCCGCGGTTACTGCGGCTTGGCTTCGGAGGAGGCACGACCAAAGCGGCTGCGAAACACGCCAATGATCATCGGCACCAGCGACAGCAGGATGATGAACACTACCAGCAGCGAGAGGTTCTTCTTGATGAACGGCACGTTGCCGAAGAAGTAACCCAGGGTCACCAGGCCACCGACCCAGAGGATAGTGCCCAGCACGCTGAAACCGAAGAAGCGTGCGTAAGGCATTTTGGCGATGCCGGCGACAAATGGTGCAAAGGTCCGCAGGATCGGCAGGAAGCGCGCCAGGGTCACGGTTTTGCCGCCGTGCTTGTCGTAGAAGTCGTGGGTTTTCTGCAGGTAGTCGCGTCGGAAGATCTTCGAGTTCGGGTTGCTGAACAGGCGCTCTCCCGCTGTTCGTCCGATGACGTAGTTGGTGCTGTCCCCGAGGATCGCCGCCAACATCAGCAGGCCGGCCAGCAAGACCGGGTCCATGCCGCCGCCTGCGGCGACCGCACCGGCGATGAACAGCAGCGAATCACCGGGCAGGAAGGGCATGACCACCAGGCCGGTTTCGCAAAAAATCACCAGGAACAAAATAGCGTAGATCCACGGACCGTAATTGGTTACCAGCAGGTCGAGGTAGACGTCGAGATGCAGGATAAGGTCGAGCGGGTTGAAATCCATGGATGGCACCTGTGTGAATGGCTCGGCTCAGCAGGCCAGTGCGGAAGCTGGGGTAAGTAAGGCTACAAGGGTATGTCGCGATTCTTACATCCCTGAAAGGTCCGCATTATACGGATCGAGAGGTGAAAAGCCTGTTGGTTTTGTAGCGGGGGATGTCGCGGTTTTCGAAAATATACGCCGATCCAAATGTGGGAGCGGGCTTGCTCGCGAAAGCGGCGTGTCAGTCAGCACATCTGATGCTGAACCACCGCATTCGCGGGCAAGCCCGCTCCCACAGGGGATTTTGGGGGGCAGTGGTCAGTCTTCGCTGATCGGCAGCACGTAGTTCTTGAACTCGGTGTCTTCACGAAACCCGATCGACTCATAGGTCTTCTGCGCCACTTGATTGTCACTGCTGGTAGACACCCGCAGCCGTACCGCATGGGTCTCCTTGGCCATTTTCTTCGCGGTGCGCATCAGGTTGTCGGCCACCAGTTGCCGACGAGCGTCTTCGGCCACATAGATGTCGTTGAGGATCCACACGCGCTTGAGCGACAGCGAAGAAAAGCTCGGATACAGCTGGCAAAAACCGAGCAGCTTTTTATCGTCATCATCGGCCAGGGCCAGGTAGATCACCGATTCCTTGCGGCGCAGGCGCTTTTCCAGGAAGGCCCGCGACGAGTCTGGGAAGGGCAACGCGCCGTAGAATTCGCGGTATTTGACGAACAATGGGGTCAACAGGTCCAGGTGTTCCAGGGTCGCTTGAGTAATCCGCATGCCAGGCCTCAACTTCCAAATGGGGTATGACCACACAAGCGGCCGTGACTCGATGCTGCCTAACGGCGCGAAAAAGCGCAATCATGCAGCGTTCAGTCATCCGGTGAACTGAGCAGGAAATTACCTTTCATCAGGTCCGGATCATCCGATTCGATGGTCTGAACCTGCGCCTCATCCTTGAGGTTGACCCCCGACAGTTGCCGGCGACACGCCTCTCGCATCAAGTAAAGCAGGCGATGGGCTGCCATGCCGTAGCTCAAGCCCTCCAGGCGTACGTTGGAGATGCAATTGCGATACGCATCGGTGAGGCCGACCTTGGGGTTGTAGGTGAAATACAACCCCAGGCTGTCCGGCGAGCTGAGCCCTGGCCGTTCGCCGATCAGGATCACCACCATCTTGGCGCCGAGCAATTGGCCAATCTCATCGGCCACGGCCACACGGCCTTGTTCGACCAGGATGACGGGTGACAAGGACCAGCCTTCGGCGTGGGTCTGTTCTTCCATGCGTGTCAGAAACGGCAACGTATGTTTATGCACCGCCAGTGCGGACAAGCCATCTGCCACCACCACTGCCAGGTCCACACCACCGGGATTGGCCGCCGCATGCGCGCGCAGCGCCTGGGCCGACTCATCACTCAAGCGCCGCCCCAGGTCCGGGCGTTGCAGGTAGCTGTGCCGGTCAGTTGCGGCGCTGTGCAGCAACAGGCTCTCACGGCCGCGTTCGGCCAGTTGGCCGCTGAGGCCGGCATGGTCGAAGGGCAGGTGCACGGCGTCCCGCGCCTGGGCGTGGGCGAACTGGAAGTCCAGTTGCGCCTGCGTGGGAATGCTGGTGCCGGTACGGCCCAGGGCAATGCGCGCCGGGGTCAGGCGGCGCAGTTCCAGCCACGGATTCTCAGGTAGGTCGAGTTGCACGGGCGGCTCCTTCATCCCAATTGCGCCAAGGCTTGGCGAAACGCCGGTGGCAGGCTGTTACCGAAGCGTACCTTGCCATCGGCTTGCGTGAAGATACCCATCTTCGCCAGCCACTGTTCAAACTCCGGTGCCGGCTTCAAACCCAGGGTCTGGCGGGCGTACAGGGCGTCGTGGAACGAGGTGGTCTGGTAGTTGAGCATGATGTCGTCAGAGCCGGGGATGCCCATGATGAAGTTGATCCCCGCCACGCCGAGCAGGGTCAGCAGGGTGTCCATGTCGTCCTGGTCGGCTTCGGCGTGGTTGGTGTAGCAGATGTCGCAACCCATCGGCACGCCCAGTAGCTTGCCGCAGAAGTGGTCTTCGAGGCCGGCGCGGATGATCTGCTTGCCGTTGTACAGGTACTCCGGGCCGATAAAACCGACCACGGTGTTGACCAGGAACGGCTTGAAATGCCGCGCCACCGCATAGGCCCGGGTTTCACAGGTTTGCTGGTCGACCCCAAAGTGCGCGTTGGCCGACAAGGCGCTGCCCTGGCCGGTTTCGAAATACATCAGGTTCTGGCCCAGGGTACCGCGATTGAGGCTCAGGCCCGCGTCGTAACCTTCCTGCAACACGTTGAGGTTGATGCCGAAACTGGCGTTGGCCGCTTCGGTGCCGGCAATCGACTGGAACACCAGATCCAGCGGCACGCCACGGTTGATCGCTTCGATGGAGGTGGTGACGTGGGTCAGCACGCAGGCCTGGGTCGGGATCTCGTAGCGCTGGATGATTGCGTCGAGCATTTCCAGCATGGCGCAGATCGAGGCGATGCTGTCGGTGGCCGGGTTGATGCCGATCATGGCGTCGCCGTTACCGTACAGCAGGCCGTCGAGAATGCTCGCGGCGATACCGGCCGGCTCATCGGTTGGGTGGTTGGGCTGCAGGCGTGTGGATAAACGCCCGCGCAGGCCCATGGTGCCGCGGAACTGGGTGACGACGCGGATCTTCTGCGCCACCAGCACCAGATCCTGCACGCGCATGATCTTGGACACGGCGGCAGCCATTTCCGGCGTCAGCCCAGGCGCCAGCGCGCGTAGGCTATGTTCGTCGGCCGCGTCGCTCAGCAGCCAGTCGCGCAAGCCGCCGACGGTCAGGTGGCTGACCACGGCAAACGCCTGCTTATCGTGGGTGTCGATGATCAGCCGGGTGACTTCATCGCTTTCATAGGGGATCAGCGCTTCTTCGAGGAAGTGTTTCAGCGGGATATTCGCCAGCGCCATCTGCGCGGCCACCCGTTCACCGTCGTTTTGCGCGGCCACGCCAGCGAGAAAGTCCCCGGAGCGTGCAGGACTGGCCTTGGCCATCACGTCCTTGAGGCTGTCGAAGCGGTAGGTTTGTGTACCCACCGCGTGGGAAAAGCTTGCCATACAGTGTCTCCTTGACGACGCGGGCACGGCGCTCGCGTCGAGGTTTACGGCAGTCAGTGCAAGGCGGCCTCTGCGGCCTGGATCGCCGCGAATTCCTCTTCGGGCGTGCCTGCTACCAAGTGATGCCGGCTGTAGAAAGCAAAGTAAGCAATTAATACTCCATAGATGATCGCCGCGCCAATCACCACCCGTGGATCGACCAGAAAGCCCGCCACTACGGCCACGCAAGCCAGTACCAAGGCGACGCCGGAGGTGAAGATGCCCCCAGGTGTGCGGTACGGACGGTCCATTTTGGGGCGACGAATGCGCAGGGTGATGTGCGCGGCCATCATCAGCACGTAGGAAATCGTTGCGCCAAACACCGCCACCAGGATCAGCAAATCACCCTGGCCGGTCAAAGACAGGCCAAAACCGATGATGCCGGGGATGACCAATGCCAGCACCGGCGCTTTGCTTTTATTGGTCTGGGACAGTTTGCGCGGCAGGTAGCCCGCACGGGAAAGCGCGAAGATCTGCCGCGAATAGGCGTAGATGATCGAGAAAAAACTCGCAATCAAGCCGGCCAGACCGACGAGGTTGACGAAGCTGCCCATCCACGTCGAACCACCGTAGGACAGCGCCAGCGCTTCAACCAATGGGTTGCCCGATTTGATCAGCGCATAGGTGCCCGCACCGCCCGGCGCAATCACCAGGATCAGCAGGGCAAAACTGGTCAGCACCACAATGGCGCCAATCAGGCCGCGAGGGAGGTCGCGTTTCGGATTCTTGGTTTCTTCGGCAGCCAGCGGTACGCCTTCGACGGCGAGGAAAAACCAGATCGCATAAGGAATCGCCGCCCACACACCGACGTAGCCGAACGGCAGGAACGTGCTGGCGCCCTTGGCTTCGGTCACGGGAATGTCGAGCAGGTTGGCGACGTTGAAGTGCGGCACCATCGACACCAGGAACACACCCAGGGCAATCGCGGCGATAGCGGTGATCACAAACATCAACTTCAGGGCTTCACCGACACCAAAGATGTGGATGCCGATAAAGATGATGTAGAACGCCAGGTAGATCATCCAGCCGCCAACCCCAAAGAGCGACTCGCAATAGGCGCCGATGAACACCGCGATGGCTGCCGGTGCAATGGCATATTCGATCAGGATCGCGGTGCCTGTGAGGAACCCGCCCCAGGGGCCAAACGCACTGCGGGCAAACCCGTAGCCGCCGCCGGCGGTCGGGATCATCGAGGACAGTTCGGCCAGGGAAAAGCACATGCACAGGTACATGGTGGCCATCAGCAAAGTGGCGAGGAACATGCCACCCCAGCCACCCTGGGCCAGGCCGAAGTTCCAGCCGGCGTAGTCGCCGGAAATAACATAGGCAACGCCAAGGCCAACCAACAGCACCCAGCCGGCGGCGCCTTTTTTGAGTTCGCGTTGTTGGAAGTATTGGGAGTCGACTTTTTCGAAGTCGACAGAAGATCCACTCGGTTCGCTAGGCATGAGGAAGTACCTTTCATTGTTATTGTTCTAATTCGGCATCTGTGTGCCGGATGAAGTTCGCAAGTACTTATGGAACTTCAAGTGTGGGAGCGGGCTTGCTCGCGAAAACGGTAGGTCAGTTGATAAGTCTGTAACTGATACACCGCTTTCGCGAGCAAGCCCGCTCCCACATTTTCAAGTGCATTTCAAATGTGGGAGGGCAGTGGTTAGTTAGAAGAAGCCCAACGGATTAATGTCATAACTAACCAGCAAGTTCTTGGTTTGCTGGTAGTGATCCAACATCATCTTGTGCGTCTCACGCCCCACACCGGACTTCTTGTAACCGCCGAACGCGGCATGCGCCGGGTACAGGTGATAGCAGTTGGTCCACACGCGGCCCGCCTTGATTGCCCGGCCTACGCGATAGGCGCGGTTGATGTCGCGTGTCCACACGCCAGCACCCAGGCCGAACTCGGTGTCGTTGGCAATGGCCAAGGCCTCGGCTTCGTCCTTGAAGGTGGTGATGCTTACCACCGGGCCGAAGATTTCTTCCTGGAACACGCGCATTGCGTTGGTGCCCTTGAGCAGGGTCGGTTGGATGTAATAGCCGCCAGCCATGTCGCCGGTGAGCTTCTCGACCTTGCCGCCGGTGAGCAGCTGCGCGCCTTCACCCTTGGCGATTTCCAGGTAGGACAGGATCTTGTCGAACTGCTGCTCGGATGCCTGGGCGCCAACCATGGTGTCGGTGTCCAGCGGGTCGCCACGTTTGATCGATTCGATCTTCTTCATCACCACTTTCATGAAGTCGTCGTAGATCGACTCCTGCACCAGTGCGCGAGATGGGCAGGTGCACACTTCGCCTTGGTTGAAGAACGCCAGCACCAGGCCTTCGGCGGCCTTTTCGATAAAGGACGGCTCGGCCTTCATGATGTCTTCGAAGAAGATGTTCGGCGACTTGCCACCCAACTCAACGGTCGACGGAATGATGTTGGTAGCCGCCGCATGCATGATGTGCGAGCCCACCGGCGTCGAGCCGGTGAACGCAATCTTGGCGATGCGTTTGCTGGTGGCCAGGGCTTCACCGGCTTCTTTACCGAAACCGTGCACCATGTTGAGTACGCCCGGTGGCAGCAGGTCGCCGATCACTTCGAGCAGCACGTTGATGCCCAGCGGGGTTTGCTCGGCCGGCTTGAGTACCACGCAGTTGCCGGCGGCCAGGGCCGGGGCGAGTTTCCAGGCGGCCATCAGGATCGGGAAGTTCCACGGGATGATCTGGCCGACCACGCCCAGCGGTTCATGGAAGTGATAGGCGGCGGTGTGTTCGTTGATCTCGGCGCTGCTGCCTTCCTGGGCGCGGATGCAGCCGGCGTAGTAGCGGAAGTGGTCGGCGGCCAGCGGGATGTCGGCGTTGAGGGTTTCACGCACCGCCTTGCCGTTGTCCCAGGTTTCGGTGATGGCCAGCAGTTCGAGGTTCTGCTCGATACGGTCGGCGATTTTCAGCAGCACCAGCGAGCGGTCCTGCACTGAGGTTTTGCCCCAGGCGTCCGCAGCGGCGTGGGCGGCGTCAAGCGCCTTGTCGATGTCCTTGGCAGTGGAGCGCGGGAACTCGGCGATAGGCTTGCCGTTGACTGGCGAGGTGTTGGTGAAATAGTTGCCTTCGACCGGCGGCACAAACTCGCCGTTGATGTAGTTGCCGTACTTGGCCTTGAACGAAACGATCGCGCCTTCAGTACCGGGGTGTGCGTAACGCATGGTGGGTATCTCCTGGCTTTTATGTTTATTTGGAGTGCAGCGCTGCTGCGCTTGATAAGCGTAGAGCAAAGGTTGGGCCACCGCTGCGCAGGCTAGCTAAATCAAGGGCTTGGGCTTTGTTGCAAGGCGCTACTGTGGCAGCGTTGACACAGGTGATGTGACAGGTTGTGCCATAAACGGTACAGACCGTGACCCGTGAGTCTGCCCGGGATTGCATTGGTCGGATGGCTGGGGGATGCTGGGCGCTCTCACGCAGGGAGAATAATAAGAAATGCACAACGATCATTTCAGTCGCCATGCCCAGCAAGTCTTGACCGTGACACGCGGACAAGCACGTTCCCAAGGCCCCGCCAGTGATCCGTCGATCGCCCGGTCCTGGCTGCGGTGCCTGGAGGACTATCACCTCGACCCTGCGCAGACCCTCGCGCCCACCGTGCTTGAGCACGGCCGCTTGCTGGAAAGCCGCGAGCGCCTGCAACAGGTGCTGCACATTGCCGGCAGTGAGATGAACAGCCTGCACCAACAGCTCTCGGGCGCCGGTCATGCGGTGCTGCTGACCGATGCGCGCGGGGTGATCCTCAACTGTGTCACCGCGCCGTCCGAGCGCAAGATCTTCGAGCGTGCCGGGTTGTGGCTCGGTGCCGATTGGAGCGAAGCCTGCGAAGGTACCAACGGTATCGGCACCTGCCTGGTAGAGCGCCAGTCCCTGACCATTCATCGCGATGAGCATTTTCGCGGCCGCCACACCGGGCTGACGTGTTCGGCGAGCCCGGTGTTCGATCCTCATGGCGAATTGCTGGCGGTGCTGGATGTGTCTTCAGCCCGTGAGGCCGTATCGCGCCAGAGCCAGTTCCATACGATGGCGCTGGTCAACCTCTCGGCGAAGATGATCGAAAGTTGCTATTTCCTGCGCCACTTTGAACATCACTGGCTGCTGCGTTTTCATCTGCAGGCCGAGTCGGTAGGCCTGTTCAGCGAAGGACTGCTGGCGTTCGACGGCGATGGGCGGATTTGTGCGGTCAACCAGAGCGCCCTCAACCTGCTGGGGCAAATGCGCGGCAGTTTGCTGGGGCAGTCGGTAGACGCATGCTTCGACTGTTCCCTGGATCAACTGCTCGGACGCGCCAGTGCCAATGCCACTGCCAGCTGGCCTCTGCGCACACGTGACGGCCGGCACCTGTTCGCCGCGTTGCGCGGTCAGTCGCGCACTGTGCCGGTGTCGATGCCAGTGGCCAAGCCCGCGCCGGCGCGCTTGCCCGGTATCTGCCTGGGCGATCCGGCGCTGCAAAACGAGTTTCGCAAGGCGCTACGGGTGTTCGAGCGCGATGTGCCCTTGTTGATCAACGGCGAGACCGGCTCTGGTAAAGAAGCCTTCGCCAAGGCCGTGCACCAGGCCAGCCAGCGCGCAGACAAGGCGTTTGTTGCACTCAACTGTGCGGCCATCCCGGAAAACCTGATCGAAAGCGAACTGTTCGGCTATCGTGGCGGCAGCTTCACCGGCGCGCTTAAAGAAGGCATGCGCGGCAAGTTGCAGCAAGCGGACGGCGGCACCTTGTTCCTCGATGAAATCGGTGACATGCCGCTGGCGTTGCAGACCCGCTTGTTGAGGGTGTTGGAGGACCGCCAGGTGGTACCCATCGGCGGTGCGCCCCAGGCGGTGAATGTCAGAATTGTCAGCGCTACCCACCGCAATCTGCTGGCGCGCGTGCAGGACGGCAGCTTTCGCGAGGATTTGTACTACCGCCTCAACGGTCTGGAAGTGGCCTTGCCGGCATTGCGCGAGCGCAGTGACAAGCAGCAGTTGCTCGACTTCCTGTTGACCGAGGAGGCGCAAGGACAGTCGATCAGCTTGGAGCCGGCGGCGCGTCAAACGTTGCTGGGCTATGCCTGGCCCGGAAATGTGCGGCAATTGCGCACCGTGTTGCGCACCCTGGTGGCGCTGTGTGATCACGGACGCATCGGGCTGGCTGACCTGCCGGCGCTATTGCACCAGGCCCCGCTGAACCGGGCCAGCGAGTTGCCGCTCGACGATGCCGAGCGCCAGACTTTGTTGGCGGCGCTGGAGCGTCAGCATTGGCGCATGACGCAAACGGCGGAGCATCTGGGTGTCAGTCGCAATACCTTGTATCGCAAGTTGCGAAAACACGGGATTACCCGTTTTGCTTCGGTTTAATCGAAAGTTGTAGGAGGGTGTTCTTTTCAACGGTCAGCTGAATTGATTTTTTATTGTTAAGTGGGAAGTTCCACGCACATTGAGTTGGCCTATTCCTATAGGAACTGGTCAATGCCATTTATTCACTCAATTAGGGCAACTGCTCAAGGTGTTTTCATTTAATAAAAATCACTCGGGTGAACACGATGATAATTACAACTTCAACGTTTGCGTATATCCCCCAGCTGTCGGCAACTATCGATAAACCTGCGGCGCCGACGGTGGTGCGCAACAGCGAAACCACCGAACAGCCTTTGGCGCGCAGCAAGCGCGGTATAAAAGACAAAGGCATTTTTTCGTTGTTCGGCAGTAAGCCGTCGGCGCCACCCGTGGTCGTGCCGCCAAAACCACAGGTCACTCCCAAGCCTACCGTGTCAGCACCCCCTAAGCCGAAGCCGTTGAACAAACCCTTGCCGACCCCGAACAACCGCTTCCAGAACGTGGCGAGCGCGGTGATTCATGCCAATAAAGTCAAACAAAATGACGCGTTGCTGTTGGCCAGCCTGTCCAAGCAAACGCCGAAAATCAGCGTTGCCGAGGCGGCCAAGCGGCTTATCGATGCGGACAGCCTGGTCAAGGCCGGCGTGATTTCCTCGGCGCCCAAAGCCAGCCAGGTTGCGCGGGATGCCTTTATCAGTGCCGGCATTACCGGCATCGTCAGTGCGCCGGTCAACGTGGGGGCCTATGCTGGCTCCGTGGCCGCCGGGGAGTCGATCAAGGCGACGTACGCTCCGGGCGTGCTGCCGCCGCCGTTTTTGCCGAGCGCCGCGACCGCGCCCAAAGCAATGCAGTCGCCTCCCCCAGCGGAAACGACCCTCGGCGCGCAACTGGAGGAAGCCGAGACCAAACTGTTAGGAATGGCTTCCACGGTGATGTTCATTCTTGGTGATACCAAGAGTGTGTTCACTAAAAATGAAAGTTGGCCAAAAGATGAGTCTGGGCGTCTGGGTAACCTGGAGAAACTGCTCGATGTATCAGAGCAGCAGCTTAAAAAGGCCACTCGTCAGAACGGCATTATTTTCAGACCCTATAAACCTGGCATGACACCTCCAGTCGATGCCAAGGGGCGTCTCGAGCTGATTGAAAAACGCTTTGAGCGGATGGCTGAGTCGTATGAAAAGTTGCGCGTGTTCGCGGCCATCAAACAAAGTGAAAATGAAGAACAGGCGCTAGCCAAGGTCTGAAGTGTTCGCCGCCGGTGGGAGCGCTTGCTGCGCTCCTACCCGTATAAAGAGTGCGATTTCCCCCCTCCTGCGCTAACCTGCCTCGATGTTTTACGAGGTCGACTATGCACATTCATATTCTCGGTATTTGCGGCACGTTCATGGGCTCGATGGCGGTTCTGGCCAAGGAACTGGGCCATCACGTCACAGGCTCCGATGCCAACGTTTACCCGCCCATGAGCACGCAACTGCAAGCCCAGGGCATTGAGTTGACCCAAGGTTACGACCCGGTGCAATTCGACCCGGTCCCGGACCTGGTGGTGATCGGCAATGCCATGTCCCGTGGCAACCCGGCGGTCGAATACGTACTCAACAAAGGCTTGCCGTATGTGTCAGGCCCGCAATGGCTGGCGGATCATGTGTTGCAAGGTCGCTGGGTGCTGGCAGTCGCCGGTACTCACGGCAAGACCACTACCAGCAGCATGCTGGCCTGGGTGCTGGAACATGCCGGCATGAGCCCGGGGTTCCTGATCGGCGGCGTGCCCCAGAATTTCTCGGTGTCGGCGCGCCTGGGCGATACGCCGTTCTTCGTGATTGAAGCGGATGAATATGACAGCGCCTTCTTCGACAAGCGCTCCAAGTTCGTCCACTACCGTCCGCGCACGGCGATCCTGAACAATCTTGAGTTCGATCACGCGGACATCTTCCCGGATTTGCCAGCCATTGAGCGGCAATTCCACCATTTGGTGCGCACCATCCCGAGCGAAGGCCTGGTGATTCACCCCACCACCGAGCCCGCCTTGCAGCGCGTGATCGAAATGGGCTGCTGGACCCCGGTGCAAACCACCGGCGCGGGCGGGCAGTGGCAGGTCAAGTTGCTCAGCGAAGACGGTTCCAGATTTGAAGTGCTGTTCGAAGGCCAGGCCCAGGGCGTTGTCGAGTGGGACATGAGCGGCCAGCACAACGTTGCCAACGCCTTGGTCACGCTGGCAGCCGCACGGCACGTGGGCGTGGTGCCGTCGATGGGCATTGCGGCGTTGAGTGCATTCAAGAGCGTGAAGCGGCGCATGGAAAAAGTCGCCGACGTGAATGGGATTACCATCTACGACGACTTTGCCCACCACCCGACGGCGATTGCCACCACCTTGGACGGCCTGCGCAAGCGCGTGGGCGATGCGCCAATCATCGCGATTGTCGAGCCGCGCTCCAATTCCATGAAGCTTGGTGCGCACCGCGATGGCCTGCCGGAAAGCGTCAACGATGCCGACGAGGCCGTCTGGTACGCGCCGGCCAACCTCGGTTGGGACCTGCCGGCGATCGCTGCGTTGTGCACCGTTCCGTCGACGGTCTGCGATTCCATCGAAGGCATCATTGAACACGTCAAACAGCAAGCCAAGCCCGGCACCCACGTGGTGGTGATGAGCAACGGCGGCTTCGGCGGCCTGCACGGCAAACTGGCCGAGGCGCTGAAATGAGTGGCCCGGAACGCGTCACCCTGGCGATGACCGGTGCTTCCGGCGCGCCTTACGGCTTGCGCTTGCTTGATTGCCTGGTGCGCGAGGACCGTGAGGTGCACTTCCTGATCTCCAAGGCTGCGCAGTTGGTGATGGCGACCGAGACCGATGTCGCGCTGCCGCCGAAGGTGCAGATGATGCAGGCGTTCCTCACCGAGTACACCGGTGCGGCGGCGGGGCAGATCAAGGTCTACGGCAAGGAAGACTGGATGTCGCCGGTGGCCTCGGGCTCCGGCGCGCCGGCGGCGATGGTGGTGGTGCCGTGTTCCACCGGCACCTTGTCGGCAATTGCCACGGGCGCGTGCAACAACCTGATCGAGCGCGCGGCGGACGTGACCTTGAAGGAACGTCGCCAGTTGATCCTGGTGCCGCGCGAGGCGCCATATTCGAGCATTCACCTGGAGCACATGCTCAAGTTGTCGAACATGGGCGTGACCATCTTGCCCGCGTCGCCGGGTTTCTATCACCAGCCACAGACCATCGATGACCTGGTGGATTTCGTGGTGGCACGCATCCTCAACCTGCTGAACATTCCCCAGGACATGCTGCCGCGTTGGGGTGAGCATCATCTGAGCAGCGATGAATAAGGCGCTGATGTTGGTTGTCGCGTTGCACCTGACGGGATGCGCCACGGCGCGCACGTTGGATGCGGCGCAACCCGGCGCGCCGGTGGTGTATGCCGGCACGCGCCTGGATCTGTATGCCATGAACGGCGGCTGTTGCGCCAAGGATCGGTTTGGCGCGCAAGCGCCGAGTTATCCCGGCGTGGATCTGCCGGCCAGTGCGTTGCTCGACACGCTGTTGTTGCCGCTGTCGGTGTTGACGGTGCTGGGGGTTGGCTTCAACGCCACGGGCGGTCTTTAAGAGAAGTGGGTGCCTGTGCTGGCCTCTTCGTAGGCAAGCCCGCTCCCACATTTGAACGGTGTGAACCTGATCCACTGTGGGAGCGGGCTTGCCCGCGAAGAGGCCCGCCCAGCCACCGCGAAATCACTTGCCGAGTTTGCGCAACTCATCCGACTCCACCACCCGCACACCATCCTGCTCTTCCAGCGCCAGGCGCCACATCGCCCGGGCCAGTTCGCATACTTCAATACCACGGTATTTGCCCGGAATCAGCCGCGACAACGGCCCCGCCAGTTGTTCGGCCAGGCGCGGTTCCAGGCGTTCACCCAGCAACAGCGAGGGCCGCACGATGGTCAACTGCGGCCAGCCTTGGGCTTTCAGCGCCTGCTCCATCTCGCCTTTGACACGGTTGTAGAAGATCGATGATTTCGCGTCGGCGCCAATCGCGCTGATCACGATCAAGTGGCGCGCGCCCAGTTCCCGTGCACGCTTGGCGAAAGCCACCACCAGGTCCAGGTCAACTGCGCGGAACGCTTCTTCGGAGCCCGCTCTCTTGATGGTGGTGCCCAGGCAGCAGAAGGCAATGTCCACGCGCCCGCTCAATTGCGGCAAAACCACCGCCGGGTCGCCCACCGGGTTTTCCAGGTGCGGGTGTTCGGCCAGTGGCTTGCGGCTGGGCGCCAGCACGCGGGTCACGGTGGGTTCGTTGAGCAGGCGATCCAACAGGTGTTCGCCGGTCAGGCCGGTAGCTCCGGCCAGCAGGATATGTTGAGGCGTCAGGTACATGGTGTTTCCCCCTGTTACACGTTACAGCTTAGTTGCCTTTGGCTTCCTTGCTATTCATTGAGACGCTTTCCAGCGCCTTTCGTGCCTGCTGTTTGCGTAATAACTGCCAGTGGGCGATCACGCCTTTCGGCGCCCAGATCTGCGGTTCCGAAGCTTCGAAGTTGTCTGCCTGTTCGCGTTCGCTGACATGCAGTTGCGCCAGTTTGAAGGCTTGCTGCAGGTCGTCGGTCTGGTTGAAGGCCTGGGCGAAGAGGGCGTCGCCGAAATAGGTGAAGTCGGCTTCTTCGGAGCAACCGAAGGACACCCGGTCGGCGCGCGAGGCGGTCATGATCAGGGTACGCTCATCCTTCAGCGTCGGAATAAACCCGCCGGAATAACACGCGGAAATCACGATGACCTTGTCGCGGTTTTTCAGCGGTGCGAGCACGGCGGCCAGTTCGTCGGCCGGCAAGTCAGCCAGCTCCATGCGCGGCTGGTCCAGCACCAGTTCGTGTTCATGGGTACCGTGGCTGGTCATGTAGATAAACACCAGGTCTTCCGGCCCGGTGCGTTCGGCCAGGGTCTGCACGGCGCGGCGCAGGCTTTCGCGGGTGGCCAGGGGGCGGTCGGCGATATGGTCACGGTGGTTGACCAGGCGGATCTGCCCGCGCGCGCCGAAGCGGGTGGCGAGCATGTTGCTGACGTAATCGGCCTCACGCAGGAACACGCTTTGTTTACCGTCGCCGGCCAGTACCAGGGTGTACAGCTCGACGGCGGGAGTGGAGGCGGGCACGGCGGCGAGGGCTGCATCGAGCAATTGGCCTTGGGCCAGTACGCCGATTTCCAGTGGGTCGGGGAGCAGTTTGCCGTCGGCGTCGCGCACGCGCATGCCGTTGACCCAGGTGCCGGCTTGCACGGTGCCGTCGGTCAGCACGAGAGTGCCGCGGCCCTGGTAGTTGTCGCTGTCGAAGCCGCCGATATAGAAACTGCCGTCGGTGAGGTTCAGGCGGCCCTCGCCGGTAAAGCGCCAATCGCTGAACTGGCCGACATAATGGCTGCCGTCCACGCCGATCAACTCGCCTTTGCCACTCAGCGCGCCTTCCTTGAACTGGCCGATCCACACGTCGCCGTCGGCGTTTTCATAACGGCCCTTGCCGTTGAGCTGGTTTTGTTTGAACTGGCCCACATAGATGTCGCCGTCGGCGCTATTGAAAGTGCCATTGCCTTCGAGCTGGCCATCGACGAAGTGGCCGCTGAACTGGTTGCCGCTGTCGTCGTTGCGCTGGCCTTCGCCATTGGGCTTGCCGTGGGCGAACTGGCCCTGGTATTGGCTGCCATCGGCCAACTCCAGGCGCCCGAGGCCGGAGTACTGATCATCCTTGAATTCGCCGCGATAGGTCATCTGCCCCTCTTTGAGGGTGCCTTCGCCGTTGCGTCGGCCACGCTTGAAACCACCGACATAGCTGCTGCCCGGCGTGGTCAGGCTGCCCTGGCCGTCGAACAGGCCTTGCTGGAACTCGCCTTTGTAGACTTCGCCGTTGCTGCCGTGCCATTCACCCAGGCCGTGCCACTGGCCGTTGTCGAACTGGCCGGCGTACCAGCTGCCGTTGGGGTAGTCGACGCGGCCCTGGCCTTGCAGCAAACCATTGACCACATCACCCCGGTAGCGGCCGCCATCGGGCAGGCGCGCATCGGGCGGCAACAGCGATTCGCCGTCTCCGCAAGCGGTGAGCAACAGGGCAAGGGCAAGGGGAGCAAGTGGGCGCATAGCGGGATCCGGATAATTGAGCGCCGAGTATGCCGCAGCCGCGAGGTTCATACATAAATTTACATACCCTGTGATGAGTTTCAGTGCCTCATCACAGGGCCGGGCTTACACGAAGCAGAGTGACAGCGACTCGGCGATGTAAGCGGGTTTTTCCTGGCCTTCGATTTCCAGGGTCGCCGTGGCCTTGAACAGCCATTGTCCGGGTTTTTTCTCGGTGACGTCCGTCAGCGTCACGTTCAGGCGCACCTTGGAATTGACCTTGACCGGCTGGATAAAGCGCACGCTGTCCAGGCCATAATTGACGGCCATTTTCAGGCCTTCGGGCATGATCAGGATGTCTTCCATCAACTTGGGCATCAGCGACAGCGACAGGAAACCGTGGGCAATCGTGCTGCCAAACGGGGTTTGCGCGGCCTTGACCGGGTCGACATGGATGAACTGATGATCGCCGGTGGCCTCTGCGAACAGGTTGATCCGCGCCTGGTCGATGGTGAGCCATTCGGAACGTCCCAGTTCCTTGCCGACATAATCTTTGAGCTGCGCTACAGGTACATAGGGCATTGCGTCTCTCCTTGGTTCATCGGTTTTTATAGGTAGGCGAAATCCATCTTAGATCATCATGGGCAACAGGCTCGGTCAACCCACCATGCTTTTGGCGAATGCCGGAGCATAGGGCGGGCGTGCTTATAATGCGGGCGGGTTTTGACGGGGGAGAGAACGGATGCTGTTACGTGGGCTGACATGGCTGGTGCTGTTCCAATTGATCGGCACGGCGATCAACCATTTGCTGCTGCCGATATTGCCGGGGCCGATTATCGGCTTGTTGCTGCTGCTCGGCTTTCTGATCTGCAACGGTGAGGTCGGCGAGCCCCTGAGCCTGGCGGCCGGCAGCCTGCTGCGTTATCTGCCGCTGCTGCTGGTGCCGCCGGCGGTGGGGGTGATGGTCTATGCCAAGGACATCGCGGCGGACTTCTGGGCTATCGTCGGCGCGCTGGTGCTGTCGCTGGTGATCGCCATGGGGTTTGTCGGTGTGCTGATGCAGCGCATGGTCAAGCGCAAGGAGAAGGATCAATGATCTTCGACTGGTACGGCGCGTGGGCCGCAGTGATTCACCACCCCTTGTTCGGCATTGGTATTACCCTCGGCGCCTATCAGTTGGTGCTGGCCGGTTTCGAGAAAACCCGTTGGATCTTCCTGCAGCCGGTGCTGGTGTCCATGCTGCTGGTGATCGGCATCTTGCTCACCTGTGGCCTGAGTTACGCCGAGTACCGCAAGAGCACCGAGATCATGGGCACCTTGCTCGGCCCCGCGACCGTGGCGCTGGCGGTGCCGCTTTATCTGAACCTGCGGCGCATTCGTCAATTGTTCTGGCCGATTTTTACTACGCTGGTGATAGGCGGGGTGTTGGCCACCGGCTTGTGTGTGCTGCTGGGCTGGTGGTTTGGCGCCGAGCACATGATGCTGATGACCATGGCGCCCAAGTCGGTGACGTCGCCGATTGCCATGCTGGTGGCCGAGCAGATCGGCGGCGTGGCGGCCTTGGCCGCGGTGTTTGTGCTGATCACCGGCGTGGTCGGCGCAATGGTCGGCCCGGCGTTGTTGTCGCGCCTGGGGGTGCTCAGTCCCGAGGCGCGCGGCATGGCACTGGGCATGACTGCCCACGCCGTCGGCACCTCGGTGGCATTGCAGGAAAGTGAAGAGTGCGGTGCCTTTGCGGCGCTGGCCATGAGTCTGATGGGCGTGGCTACGGCGGTGTTCCTGCCGCTGGCTGTGTCGGTGATCGTTTAAACCGGGTTTAAGGAAACCTTTATGAGTCTGGCGCTGTTTCCGCTCAATACCGTGTTGTTCCCTGGCTGCACTCTCGACTTGCAACTGTTCGAGGCGCGCTATCTGGACATGATCAGCCGCTGTATGAAAAAGGGCGAAAGCTTCGGCGTGGTGTGCATCCTCGACGGCAAGGAAGTGGGCCTGGCCCCGGATGGCTACGCGTTGATTGGCTGCGAAGCGTTGATCCGCGACTTCAAGCAACAGGACAACGGCCTGCTGGGGATTCGTGTCGAAGGCGGGCGGCGTTTCCGCGTGCGTGATGCCGGGGTGCAGAAGGACCAGTTGCTGCTGGCCGAGGTGCAATGGCTGGACGAGGCGCCGGACCAGCCGCTGGAAGAGGAGGATGCCGACCTGCTGGCGTTGCTCCAGGCGCTGGCCGAGCATCCGATGGTGGCCTCGCTGGACATGGACACCCACGCCGACGGCCAGCAAGCCCTGGGCAACCAGTTGGCCTATCTACTGCCGTTCACCGAGGCCGACAAGATCGACCTGCTGCAACTCGACGATCCGCAGCAGCGCCTGGATGCGATCCAGATGTTGCTCGACGAGTTGCAGGGCGAGCTCTTCACTCAATAGGCGTATCGCAGCAGCGCGTGAGGCGTGCCGGTGAGGGCGATAAAGCTCAGTACCGCGACGATGGCCGGCAACAGTAGCCACCAGGCTTTGCGCGACAAGGCTGGCAGTGGGCTGCGCTGCTGGCTGAGGCTCAGGCTGAAGGCGCAGACGCTCATCGCCAGCAGGGTACCGGCGAGGATGTCGGTCGGCCAGTGCACGCCCAGGTAGACCCGCGACAAGGCGATGAACGCGGCGGGAATGCAGCCCAGCAGGAGCCAGGTCATGCGCAGTCGTGTCGGTTGCCCAAGGCCGGCCAGCATCGCCAGCGCCAGGAAAAATGCGAAAGAGCCCGACGCATGGCCGCTGGGCATGCTGAAGCTGGTCAGCGGGTCGGTGAGGATCTCCGGGCGGCCACGGGCGAAAAACAACTTGGCGGCGGTGTTGATCACGGCGGCGCCGGCCAGCGTGGCGCCGACAAACACCGCATGGCGCCATTGCCGGGCCAGCAGCAGCAAGCCGGTGAAGATCGCACTGGCAACGAACATCTTCTTGAATTCACCCAGTTGGGTGATCCGCACCATCACTTCGTCCAGCCATGTGCTGCGGTGCTCTTGTACCAGCGCGATCAGGCCTTGGTCGAAGTCATTGAGGTGGGGGTAGCCGATAAACAGCGCGATCAACAGCGTCAGGCTGGCGCAACCCACCCACAGCGTGGCCCGCCGATGGCCGCGCAGGCTGCTGTTCAGGCTCAGTCCCAGCAATATGGCGATAGATGCCGCGACAACCGCCGCTTCCGGCCAGAATCCCTGCGGCAATGGCAGGCGCAACGCCGCACCGGTCGCCCAGCCGGGCAGCAGGTAGGCCACCGACCAGCCAGCGCCCGCCAGAATACTCACGGCGACGAAGCGGGGGAGCGGCATGTCGCACATGCCGGCAACCATCGGCAGCATAGGGCGCAAGGGGCCGATGAAACGTCCGACCAGCAGGCTGGCAATGCCGTACTTGTGGAAGTAACTCTCGGCAGCGTTCATCCATTCAGGATGATGGCGCAGGCCGGGCAGGCGCCGGATGTTCTGATGGAAGTATCGGCCAAGGAAGTAGGAAATTGCGTCGCCGAGCAAGCCGCCGAGAAAGCCCAGCAACAGGGTTTCACTCAATGACAGCGCGCCGCTGCCGGCGAGTGCGGCGATCGCAAACAGCATCACCGTGCCCGGCACGATCAACCCGGCGATGGCCAGACACTCCACGCAC
Source organism: Pseudomonas sp. RP-B7 (assembly GCF_059803535.1). NCBI lineage: Bacteria > Pseudomonadati > Pseudomonadota > Gammaproteobacteria > Pseudomonadales > Pseudomonadaceae > Pseudomonas > Pseudomonas sp. RP-B7. Next base: position 44,294 of record NZ_JAPFHC010000014.1, on the reverse strand, counting down.
GCGACGATAAACACTGCCACCGCCAGCCATTCGGGGTTGAGGGTCAGCCAGCCGGTGATGCTATCGAGCCATTGGCCCATACAAATCCACTCCATCTATTCTATTCAGCTTGCGCGCTTGGTAATGCGTAGCCCGAAACACTGAAGATCAAACTGTGGGAGCGGGCTTGCTCGCGAAAGCGGTGTATCGGTTGATAAAATCGGTGACTGAGCCACCGCTTTCGCGAGCAAGCCCGCTCCAACATAGGGTCTGCTGTGCCTGCGAATTGATGTTCAGCAGGCATAACTGGCCAATCAGTTCACATCAAAAAATAATCGCGACCTTCGACCTGGCCCCTGCGCAGCGGGTTCCGTGTGCAGTAAGGCGCGTAGCCAGCATCGACGAAGCGATACATCAGGTGCTCGTCGCGGCCGCTGGGGATGCCCAGGCGGGTGGTCTGGATGGTCTGCGTCGGCACCTGGCCTACGTCTTCAACGTAGAGATTCTGCGGGTCGAAGCGCTTGGCATCCCACATCGGCACCTTCAATCCCAGCGCCTTGCACAACAGCGTCTGGCCCGCACACAGCTTTTGCGCGGCGCGCGGGCTGCCATTGGCATCGGGGTTGTTCAGCAGCATCTGCGCCAGGCTCGCTGGCCCGGACAGTTCATCGACCCATGGATAAGCCGACTTTATCAGCACGGCATTGCCCGGCCCCTGGGCGCTGAAGTTCAGCGAATCACCGCCACGGGCGTAGTACATGTAGATGTGCCCACCGTCCAGAAACAAAGCCTTACGCTTTTCTGTGTAGCCGAGTGAGGCGTGGCTGCCTTTTTCGGCCACGTAATAGGCTTCGGTTTCGATAATTCGCGCCGAAAGCCAGATTTCACCGACACGATGACGTATGACTTTTCCGAGCAATTCCCGCGCGAGAATCTGCGCGTCACGGTCGAAGAAGCTGTCGGGCAGGGCGCTGGCGGGGCGTTGGGTGGCTGAATTGGGCATGGCGGTCAGGGGTTGATACGGCTAAAAGTGATGGAATAGTAACAACTCCCGCCTTAATTACCGCTGAACCCCAGGTTTTTACAGTTCATTTCGACCATCCGCCCCTCACCGCTGTCAGTCGAGCGGCGTCACAGCTATAATCTGCCGCTTTCCTCCCTGCCAAGACTCCCTGACTATGACTGAGTCCGTTCTTGACTACATGACCCGCCTGGGTCGCGCTGCCCGTCAGGCCTCGCGGTTGATCGCCCGTGCGAGCACTGCGCAGAAGAATCGCGCCCTGCTGGCGGCCGCCGACGCTCTGGATGCCTCGCGCTCCGAGCTCAGCGCCGCCAACGAACTGGACCTGGCCAACGGCCGCGCCAATGGCCTGGAGCCGGCACTGCTGGACCGCCTGGCGCTGACCCCGGCACGTATCGACGACATGATCGAAGGCCTGCGTCAGGTGGCCAAGCTGCCTGACCCCATCGGTGAAATCCGCGATATGCGCTACCTGCCGTCCGGCATCCAGGTTGGCAAGATGCGCGTGCCCCTGGGCGTGATCGGCATCATCTATGAGTCGCGTCCGAATGTGACCATCGACGCCGCGAGCCTGTGCCTCAAGTCCGGCAACGCCACTATCCTGCGTGGCGGCTCCGAAGCCATCAACTCCAATCGCGCCATTGCTACGTGCATCCAGCAGGGCCTGGCCGTGGCCGAATTGCCGGCCGAAGTGGTGCAAGTGGTGGAAACCACCGACCGCGCCGCCGTTGGCGCGTTGATCACCATGCCGGAATTCGTCGACGTGATCGTGCCGCGCGGTGGCAAGAGCCTGATCGAGCGCGTCAGCCGTGATGCCAAGGTGCCGGTGATCAAGCACCTGGACGGCGTGTGCCACGTGTACATCGACATCGCTGCCGACATCGACAAGGCGATCCGCATCGCCGACAACGCCAAGACCCACCGCTACGCCCCGTGCAACACCATGGAAACCCTGCTGGTGCACGCCGGCATTGCCGAGCGCGTGCTGCCGCCGCTGGCTGCCATCTACCGGGATAAAGGTGTGGAATTGCGTGGTTGCGAGCGTACCCGCGCGCTGCTCGGCGCGGACGTGATCGAGGCGACCGAGCTGGACTGGTACACCGAATACACTGCGCCGATCCTGTCGATCAAGATCGTCGATGACCTGGACGAGGCCATCGAGCACATCAACACCTATGGCTCCAAGCACACCGACGCGATCGTCTCCGAGCATTTCAGCGATGCGCGGCGTTTCCTCAACGAAGTGGACTCCGCTTCGGTGATGATCAACGCCTCGACGCGTTTTGCCGACGGCTTCGAGTATGGCCTGGGCGCCGAGATCGGTATTTCCACCGACAAGCTCCACGCCCGCGGCCCGGTTGGCCTCGAAGGCCTGACCAGCGAGAAGTACGTGGTGTTCGGCGACGGACATGTGCGCACTTGATGGCTAAACGCATCGGGCTGCTCGGCGGTACTTTCGACCCCGTGCACATCGGCCATTTGCGCAGTGCCCTGGAAGTCGCGGATGCCCTCGCGCTGGATGAGTTGCGCCTGATCCCCAATTTCCGGCCGCCGCACCGCGATACTCCGCAGGTGTCGCCGCAGCAGCGCCTGGAAATGGTGCGCCTTGCCGTTGAAGGCATCGCGCCGCTGGTGGTGGACGACCGTGAGCTCAAGCGCGATAAACCGTCCTACACTGTTGACACCCTGGAGCTGATGCGCGCCGAACTGGCCGCCGATGACCAGTTGTTTTTGCTTCTGGGCTGGGACGCATTTTGCGGCCTGCCCTCTTGGCATCGCTGGGAGGAACTCCTCCAGCATTGCCACATCCTGGTTCTGCAACGCCCGGATGCCGACAGCGAACCGCCGGATGCCTTGCGCAACCTGCTGGCCGCGCGGTCGGTAAGTGACCCCTTGGCCCTGACCGGGCCGAACGGGAATATTGCATTCGTCTGGCAGACCCCGCTTGCGGTGTCCGCCACCCAGATCCGTCAACTGCTGGCCAGCGGTAAGTCGGTACGTTTCCTGGTGCCTGACGCGGTCCTGGCCTACATCGATGCGCACGGGCTTTACCGTGCGTCGAACTGAAAAGGCGTGCTTGAACGTACGAACAGTCGTACAGCGAGCACCCGAACATACGAGCAAAACGAGTTTTATATGACGAACAAAGACGTAAGCAAAGTTAAGCGCAAAGGCACCTTCAAAAGCGCCCCGCTGCCGGTTGAAGCCCACGTTGGCCCAGAGCTGGCTGGCGAAGAGCTGGTCAAAGTCGCCGTGGCGGCCCTGGAAGACGTCAAGGCCCAGGACATCCAGGTGCTGGACGTGCGTGACAAGCAAAGCATCACCGACTTCATGATCATCGCCACCGGTACGTCGAACCGTCAGATCGGCGCGATGCTCGATAAAGTCCGCGAAGCCGTCAAAGCCCAAGGCGTGAAGCCGCTGGGTGAAGAAGGCAAGGGCGACAGCGACTGGGTCCTGCTGGACATGGACGACGTGATCGTTCACATGATGACTTCCAACGCCCGTCAGTTCTACGACCTCGAGCGTCTGTGGAAAGGCGCCGAGCAGAGCCGTGCCGCCGATGGCAAGCACCACAGCCCGGAAGTGGGCCACGCGCACTTCGACAAGCTGAACAAAGACCAGGAATAAGGAACGGCTGTGCGCCTGCGTCTGATTGCTGTCGGTTCACGCATGCCCAAGTGGGTAGAAGAAGGCTGGCACGAGTATGCCAAGCGTCTGCCCGCCGAGCTGTCGCTGGAACTGGTGGAGATACCGCTCAATACCCGGGGCAAGAATGCCGATGTGGCGCGCTTTATCCGTCAGGAAGGCGAAGCCATGTTGGCCAAGGTCGGCCCCAACGAGCGCATCGTCACCCTCGAGGTGCACGGCAAACCCTGGAGCACCGAGCAGTTGGCGGTGGAACTGGATCGCTGGCGCCTGGATTCGCGCACGGTCAACTTCATGGTCGGTGGCCCCGAGGGGCTGGCGCCGGAAGTCTGTGCGCGGGCGGACCAGCGCTGGTCGCTGTCGGCGCTCACGTTGCCGCACCCGTTGGTAAGGATTCTGATCGGTGAACAGCTGTATCGCGCCTGGACAGTTCTGTCCGGGCACCCTTACCACAAATAGCCTGCGCCCCTCCCGATGACCCAGCCGATCCGCATCAAGGACCACGAGAAAGACGCACGTCTGGTACGCGCTCGCGTGGTGTTTGGTGCGTTTCTGGTGGTGGGGTTGATCGGCGTGCTGATCGCGCGCCTGTATTTTTTGCAAGTGATCCAGTACGACTATCACTCCACGCTGTCGGAAAACAACCGGGTGCATGTGCAGCCGATTCCACCGACCCGCGGGCTGATCTTCGACCGCAATGGCGTGGTGGTCGCGGACAACCGGCCCAGCTTCAGCCTGAGCATGACCCGCGAGCGCTCCGGCGACTGGCAGCAGGTCCTCGATGTGATCGTCGAAGTGCTGCAACTGACCCCGGAAGACCGGGTGGTCTTCGAAAAACGCATGAAGCAGGGGCGCCGGCCATTTGAGCCGGTGCCGATCCTGTTTGAGTTGACTGAAGAACAGATCGCCCGGATCGCGGTGAACCAGTTCCGTTTGCCAGGTGTGGAAGTGGTGGCGCAGTTGGTACGGCATTACCCGCAAGGGCCGCACTTTGCCCACTCCGTCGGCTACATGGGGCGGATCAACGAGAAAGAGCTGAAAAGCCTCGATCCGGTCAATTACAGCGGCACCCACCATATCGGCAAGACCGGCATCGAGCGTTTCTACGAGCCGGAACTGCACGGCCAGGTGGGTTACGAGGAAGTCGAGACCAATGCCCGTGGCCGTGTGCTGCGGGTGCTCAAGCGCACCGACCCGGTGCCGGGCAAGGACATCGTGCTGAGCCTGGACATCAAGCTGCAGGAAGCGGCGGAGATGGCCCTGGGCGGGCGGCGTGGTGCCGTCGTGGCGCTGGACCCGGCAACGGGCGAAGTGCTGGCGATGGTCAGCCAGCCGAGTTTCGACCCCAACCTGTTTGTCACTGGTATCAGCTTCAAGGCGTATGCCGAGTTGCGCGATTCGATCGACCGGCCGCTGTTCAACCGCGTGTTGCGCGGCCTGTATCCACCGGGCTCGACGATCAAGCCGGCGGTGGCGATTGCCGGGCTCGACGCGGGCGTGGTCACGGCCTCCAGCCGGGTGTTCGACCCGGGCTACTACATGCTGCCCAACTACGATCACAAATACCGCAACTGGAACCGTACCGGTGACGGCTATGTCGATTTGGACACCGCGATCATGCGCTCCAACGACACCTATTTTTACGACCTGGCCCACAAGCTGGGGATCGACCGCCTCTCTGCCTACATGGGCAAGTTCGGCCTTGGCCAGAAAGTCTCCCTGGACATGTTCGAAGAATCCCCTGGCCTGATGCCGTCGCGGGAATGGAAGCGCGCGACCCGCCGCCAGGCCTGGTTCCCCGGCGAAACCCTGATCCTCGGGATCGGCCAGGGCTACATGCAGGCCACGCCGTTGCAACTGGCCCAGGCCACCGCGCTGGTGGCCAACAAAGGCATCTGGAACCGTCCGCACCTGGCCAAGACCATCGAAGGCGAGAAACCGGTGGACGAAAACCCGATTGCCGACATCGTGCTGCGCGACCCGTCCGACTGGACCAAGGTCAACCACGGCATGCAGCAAGTGATGCACGGCGCCCGTGGCACCGCGCGCAAGGCGGCGATTGGCGCGCAATACCGCATCGCCGGCAAGAGTGGTACGGCCCAGGTGGTCGCGATCAAGCAGGGCGAGAAATATGACCGCTCCAAGGTCCAGGAGCGCCACCGTGACCACGCCTTGTTTGTCGGCTTCGCGCCGGCGGACGATCCGAAGATCGTGGTCGCGGTGATGGTCGAGAACGGCGAGTCCGGCTCCGGTGTCGCCGCCCCCGTGGTGCGCCAAGTGATGGACGCCTGGCTGTTGGCCGACGACGGCAGGCTCAAGCCCGAATATGGCGGCCCCCCTTCAAGCACCGAGGTTACGGCCAGTGAAGAGTAATTTTGACCGCATCCTCTCCAGCGAGGATGTGATGCGTCGCCGCGCGACGTTGTTGCAACGCATGCACATCGATGGCCCGTTGCTGATCCTGCTGCTGACCCTGGCGGCCGGCAGCCTGTTTGTCCTGTATTCGGCCAGCGGCAAGAACTGGGACCTGCTGATCAAGCAAGCGTCGTCGTTCGGCCTGGGCCTGTTGTCGATGGTGGTGATTGCCCAGCTGGAGCCGCGATTCATGGCGCGCTGGGTGCCGCTCGGTTACGTGGCCGGTGTGCTGCTGCTGGTGGTGGTGGATGTGATGGGGCACAACGCCATGGGCGCGACCCGCTGGATCAACATTCCGGGGGTGATTCGCTTCCAGCCGTCGGAATTCATGAAGATTCTGATGCCGGCGACCATCGCCTGGTACCTGTCCAAGCGCACCTTGCCGCCGCAGCTCAAACACGTGGGTATCAGCCTGATCCTGATCGGCATACCGTTCATCCTGATTGTGCGCCAGCCCGACCTCGGCACCTCGCTGCTGATTCTCGCGGGCGGTGCTTTCGTGCTTTTCATGGGCGGCTTGCGCTGGCGCTGGATCCTCAGCGTGCTGGCCGCCGCCGTGCCCGTGGCGATCGCCATGTGGTTCTTCTTTATGCACGACTATCAGAAGCAGCGGATTCTCACGTTCCTCGACCCGGAAAGCGATCCGCTGGGCACCGGCTGGAACATCATCCAGTCGAAGGCCGCCATCGGCTCCGGTGGCGTGTTCGGCAAGGGCTGGCTGCTCGGCACCCAGTCGCACCTGGACTTCCTGCCGGAAAGCCACACCGACTTCATTATTGCGGTGATGGGCGAAGAGTTCGGCCTGGTGGGCATTTGCGCGCTGTTGCTGATCTACCTGCTGTTGATTGGTCGCGGCCTGGTGATCACCGCCCAGGCGCAGACGCTGTTCGGCAAACTGCTGGCCGGCGCCTTGACCATGACTTTTTTTGTTTACGTTTTCGTCAACATCGGTATGGTCAGTGGCCTGCTGCCGGTGGTTGGGGTGCCGTTGCCGTTCATTAGCTACGGCGGAACTTCGCTGGTGACATTGCTGTCAGCGTTTGGGGTTTTGATGTCGATTCATACGCATCGCAAATGGATCGCACAGGTTTGAATAAGGTGAAGATGTCAATGCAAGTAATGCGCGGCTGGGCGACTCGGCACGCGTCCTGGATGGGCCTGATTGGCCTGCTGGGCGCAACGCAAGAGGCGCAGGCCGGTGACTACGATGGTTCACCCCAGGTCGCCGAATTTGTCGGTGAAATGACCCGCGACTACGGTTTTGCCGGCGAACAGCTGATGGGCGTGTTTCGCGAGGCCCAGAAAAAGCAGGCGATCCTCGACGCCATCTCCCGCCCGGCCGAACGCGTGAAGCAGTGGAAGGAATATCGCCCGATGTTCCTCACCGACGCCCGTGTGGCGCGGGGCGTGGACTTCTGGCGCCAGCACGAAGCGGTACTGGCCCGCGCCGAGCAGGAATACGGCGTGCCAGCCCAGGTCATCGTGGCGATCATTGGCATTGAAACCTTTTACGGGCGCAATACCGGCAGTTACCGGGTGATCGACGCGTTATCGACCCTGGGCTTCGACTACCCGCCGCGCGCCGAATTCTTCCGCAAGGAATTGCGCGAGTTCCTGCTGCTGGCCCGCGAAGAGCAGGTCGACCCGTTGACCCTCAAGGGCTCCTACGCCGGTGCGATGGGCTTGCCGCAGTTCATGCCGAGCAGTTTTCGCGCCTATGCAGTGGACTTTGACGGCGACGGGCATATCAATATCTGGAGCAACCCGGACGATGCCATCGGCAGCGTGGCCAGCTACTTCAAGCGCCATGGCTGGGTGGCCGGCGAACCTGTGGTGATCCGCGCGGATGTCAGCGGGGAGCGCGCCGATGAAGGCCTGACCCAGGGCATCGAGCCGGCCAAGACGGTCGGGGAGTTGCGGGCGCTGGGCTGGTCGAGTCAGAATGCGCTGCCTGACGATATGCCGGTCACGGCATTCCGTCTTGAGGGCGAAAACGGCCCGGAATACTGGATGGGCCTGAAGAATTTCTACGCAATCACGCGTTATAACCGCAGTGTGATGTACGCCATGGCCGTGCATCAGCTGTCAGACATGCTGGTCCAAGCACGGGGCAACAAGTAATGCGGGTATCGCCGATCAACAAACCGCTCAAGCTGGTGGCGTTTGCCGCGTTGTCCTTGCTGGTTGTCAGTTGCTCCACCAGCCGAGGTCCGGCGCAGAAGTCCGGGGGGGCGGTAGTCCGTTCCCAGCCGGGCCTGGACATCAACCGCGCGCACAAAGACGGCGCGCCGTGGTGGGACGTCGATGTCTCGAAAATCCCGGATGCCACGCCAACCCTGCACACCGGGCCCTACAAGGCCAACCCGTATACCGTGCTGGGCAAGAATTACTTCCCGTTGCAAGAATCCAAGACCTACGTGCAATCGGGCACGGCGTCCTGGTACGGCACCAAGTTCCATGGCCAGAACACCGCCAATGGCGAAGTGTATGACCTGTACGGCATGAGCGCGGCCCACAAGACCTTGCCGCTGCCCAGCTATGTACGGGTGACCAACCTGGACAACAACCGCACGGTGATCCTGCGGGTCAACGACCGTGGGCCGTTCTATTCGGATCGCATCATCGACCTGTCCTACGCCGCCGCGAAGAAGCTCGGCTATGCCGAAACCGGCACGGCGCGGGTGAAGGTCGAAGGCATCGACCCGGCGCAATACTGGGCCCAGCGTGGCAAGCCGGCGCCGTTGATGCTCAATGAGCCGACCACCCAGCAACCGCAAGTCAACGCGTCGGCCGGCAAGATCGAACAATGGACGCCACCGCCGCAGCAACACGCACCGGACACCGTGGTTGTACCGCGGGCCGCGCCTGGCGCCTCGCTTGCGGGCGGGCAATACCTGCAGGTGGGCGCTTTCGCCAACCCGGATGCGGCAGAGCTGTTAAGGTCGAAACTCAGCGGCATGGTCAACGCGCCGGTTTTCATCAGCTCCATCGTGCGTAACCAGCAGACCCTGCACCGCGTGCGCATGGGCCCGATCAGCTCGCCAAGCGAAGTCGCGCAAGTACAGAACAGTGTGCGCCTGGCCAACCTGGGGCAACCCAGCGTGGTCACCGCCGAATAACAGAGGATTGATGGCTCGGGCATGCATGCGTGCCTGAGCCGTGGTTGTTGGCTCGTTGAACAATAAAACCCAGGGGCAAGGGGTGAGCGGGCAACCGAACACGCGACAGTCTGGTAGCGGGCTGTCTGAATAAGTTTTGCCCGAGAGGGCAAGTTTCCATAAGCAATTTCGAGAGACGGATGAACATCACCACCTTAGCCAAACGCACGTGCCTGCTTCTTTCGCTGATCATCACCCCGGCCGCCTGGGCGGTCGAAATGGTGCCGGCTTCCCCGCAACTGGCTGCCAAGGCCTGGGTCCTCATGGATGCCGCCAGCGGCAACGTGCTGGTCGAGAGCAACGGTGACCAGCGTCTGCCCCCAGCCAGCCTGACCAAGCTGATGACCGCCTACATCGCGACCCTGGAAATCCGTCGCGGCCAGATCGGCGAAAACGATCCAGTGACCGTCAGCGAAAACGCCTGGCGCACCGGCGGTTCGCGGATGTTCATCAAGGTTGGCTCGCAGGTGACTGTCAGCGACCTGCTGCACGGCATCATCATCCAGTCCGGCAACGATGCCAGCGTGGCCCTGGCCGAGCACATCGCCGGCAGCGAAGATGCGTTCGCCGACATGATGAACAAAACCGTCGCTGACCTGGGCATGACCAACAGCCACTTCATGAACCCGACCGGCCTGCCGAACCCGGAGCACTACTCGTCGGCTCACGACATGGCGATCCTGGCGCGCGCGATCATTCGTGTCGACCCGGTGCACTACGCGATCTACTCCCAGAAAGAATTCTTCTGGAACAATATCAAGCAACCTAACCGCAACCTGTTGCTGTGGCGTGACAAGACCGTCGATGGCCTGAAAACCGGTCACACCGACGAAGCCGGCTACTGCATGGTGTCGTCCGCCGTACGTGATGGCCAACGCCTGATCGCCGTGGTCTTCGGCACCAACAGCGAGCAGGCCCGTGCGGCCGAGACGCAAAAACTGCTGACCTACGGTTTCCGTTTCTTCGAAACCCAGACCTTCTACCAGAAGGGTGCCGAACTGGCACAGGCGCCGGTTTGGAAGGGCGCGACCCACCAAGTCAAGGCCGGCCTGGCTGAAGACCTGACCCTGACCATGCCAAAAGGCCAGCTGAAAAAGCTCGCCGCCAGCATGACCATGAACCCGCAATTGGTTGCTCCAATCGCCAAGGGTGATGTGATCGGTAAAGTCGAAGTGAAGCTGGACGACAAGGTGGTGCACAGCGCCGACCTGATCGCGCTGGACGCCGTCGACGAAGGTGGCATCTTCCGCCGCGTGTGGGATAGCATCCGTCTATTCTTCTACGGCTTGTTCAACTGACACTGAGCATCTGCAAAGCCCCGCGTTGATCCGACGCGGGGCTTTGTCGTCGCCAAGGCTTACGCTTACGAGGCCGTTACGCCATGACCGATACCGAAGTAAAGGCGCCAAAGATCGAATTCCCAGTGACGGACTATCCCGTCAAAGTGATCAGCGATACCGGCGTGGGCAACAAAGACAAAATTATCGAGATCGTGCGTAAACACGCGACGATCAACGACAACCGGGTGGACGAGCGTTCGAGCACCAACGGTAAATACACCACGATCCAGTTGCACATCGTTGCGACCGGTCAAGACCAGCTCTACGACATCAACAGCGAACTGCGGGCCACCGGCTTCGTGCACATGGTGCTTTGATGCCAGGCGTCCTGGGCTTTCGCGAGCTCGGCCAGATGGCCTACGAGCCGGTCTGGCATGCCATGCAGCGGTTCACCAACGAGCGCGGTACGTCGGCCCCGGACGAAATCTGGCTGGTCGAACACCCGCCGGTGTTTACCCAGGGCCAGGCCGGCAAGGCCGAGCACCTGCTGGTGCCGGGGGATATTCCGGTGGTGCAGGTCGACCGAGGTGGCCAAGTGACTTACCATGGCCCCGGACAACTTGTCGCATACCTCTTGCTGGATGTGCGCAAGCTAGGGTTTGGCGTGCGTGATCTGGTCAGCCGCATGGAGGCTTGCCTGATCGAGCTGCTGGCCAGTTACGGCGTGAGCGCCGCGGCCAAGCCCGATGCCCCTGGCGTGTATGTGGATGGCGCGAAAATCGCCTCCCTGGGCTTGAGGATTCGCCACGGTTGTTCGTTTCATGGCCTGGCCCTGAACGTGGACATGGACCTCGCACCGTTTCGCCGGATCAACCCGTGCGGCTATGCCGGGCTGGCGATGACCCAACTGAGCGAACACGCCACACCGATTAAATTTGCCGAGGTAAGTGCCCGGCTGCGTGCGCAGCTCGTCAAACACCTCGACTATGCTGAGCAGACGACCCTTACGGGCGGAATCGACTGATTATGACTACTGATGCAGTGCAAACCATGATCCCGACGGTGGACGTTACCGAACGTCCGGCCCCGGCCCCGCGTGCCAAGGTGGAAGCCGGCGTCAAGCTGCGCGGCGCCGAGAAGGTTGCACGCATCCCGGTGAAGATCATTCCGACCACCGAACTGCCGAAGAAACCCGACTGGATTCGCGTGCGCATCCCGGTTTCGCCGGAAGTCGACCGTATCAAGGCCCTGCTGCGCAAGCACAAGCTGCACAGCGTGTGCGAAGAAGCCTCGTGCCCGAACCTGGGTGAGTGTTTCTCCGGCGGCACCGCCACCTTCATGATCATGGGTGACATCTGCACCCGTCGTTGCCCGTTCTGCGACGTGGGCCACGGCCGACCGAAGCCACTGGACGTCAACGAGCCGGAAAGCCTGGCCATCGCCATCGCCGACCTGCGCCTCAAGTACGTGGTGATTACCTCCGTTGACCGCGACGACCTGCGTGACGGCGGTGCCCAGCACTTTGCCGACTGCATCCGCGAGATCCGCAAGCTGTCGCCGAACGTGATGCTCGAAACCCTGGTTCCGGACTACCGTGGCCGTATGGACGTGGCGCTGGAAATCACCGCCGCCGAGCCGCCGGATGTGTTCAACCACAACCTGGAAACCGTGCCACGCCTGTACAAGGCTGCGCGTCCGGGGTCGGACTATCAGTGGTCGCTGACCCTGCTGCAGAAATTCAAGCAGATGATGCCGCACATCCCAACCAAATCCGGCCTGATGCTGGGCCTGGGCGAGACCGACGAAGAAGTCATCGAAGTCATGAAGCGCATGCGCGAACACGACATCGACATGCTCACCCTGGGCCAGTACCTGCAACCGTCCCGCAGCCACTTGCCGGTGCAACGTTTCGTGCACCCGGACACCTTCGCCTGGTTCGCCGAGGAAGGCTACAAGATGGGCTTCAAGAACGTCGCGTCGGGCCCGTTGGTGCGTTCTTCGTACCACGCTGACGAGCAGGCCAAACTGGTCAAGGCGAGCCTGGTTTCGTAAATACCGCTGCTCAAATTTGGGAGCGGGCTTGTGTGGGAGCTGGCTTGCCTGCGATAGCATCACCTCGGTGCGACTGATCCACCGAGGTGCCTGCATCGCAGGCAAGCCCGCTCCCACATTTCGTTCTGCGTTATTTAGGGAGAATTGTGGATGAGCATTGCCGTACCTGCGTTGCGACCAGAAGGCACCATCGCCCTGATCGCCCCCGCCGGCCCTGCCGCACTGGACGTCGAAAAAGCCGGCCAATGGATGCGCGCCCGAGGCTACGAGCTGCACATCTTCCCTGGCGTCTACGAGCGCGACGGCTACCTCGCCGGCAGCGATGAAGTGCGCCTGCGCGACCTCCACGCCGCCTTCGCCAGCCCCGAGATCGACGCCATCTTCTGCCTGCGCGGCGGCTACGGTACGCCACGTCTGCTCGATGGCCTGGATTTCAACCTGCTGCGCGCCAATCCCAAACCGTTCGTGGGCTACAGCGACATTACCGCCCTGCACCTGGCGATCAACCGCTACGCCGGCTTTGTGACCTTCCACGGGCCGATGCTCAATGCCGACCTGCTGGGCGGCAAGCAACCGCCCACCGAGTCTTCGCTACTGGGCCTGCTGCGCGGCGATCTCGGCGCCGGCAGCGTGCTGGCGCACCCGGTGGCCTACCCGTTGACCACGATTGCACCTGGCATCGCTTGTGGGCGTTTGCTGGGGGGGAACTTGTCGATGATCGCAGCGGTGATGGGGACGCCATACGAGATCGATGCCGAGGGCATCATCCTGCTGATCGAGGACGTCAACGAGCCGATTTACCGCATCGACCGCCTGCTCACACACCTGCGCCTGGCAGGCAAGCTGGCCCAGGTGGCGGGGGTGCTGGTGGGCGATGTGGCGGGTGTGGACGGCATGGCGCTGGAGCGGTTGCTCAAGCAGACCTTTGAACCGCTGTGCATTCCAGTGTTGGCCGGTTGGCGCAGTGGGCATTGTGATCCGAACCTGACGCTGCCGATGGGCGCGTTGGTGCGGTTGGATGCGGGGGAGCAGCGGGTGGTGTTGGAGCAGGATGTAGTCTTTAAATAGTTGTTGCCTGTGGTGCCGTCATCGCTGGCAAGCCACCACATCCGACCGCCTACGAAAGGATGTACACGGTTGAATGTGGGAGCTGGCTTGCCTGCGATAGCGGCAGTAGCCATAAGCAGATCTAGCGGTTCTGCAAAGACTCCAGCAGTTTCACCGTCGGATACCCATCCGCCGGCCATCCCAGCACCTGCTGCGCCGCACGGATCGCCTTGCGTGTATTGGCACCGATAATCCCATCCGGGTTGCCTGCGTCATACCCCTTGGCGCTCAGCGCCGTCTGCAGGTCGATGCGCTGGGAGCGGCTCAGTGGCAGCTCATCCTTTGGCCAATCGCCCCGAATCACGCCGCCGCCGCCAAAGCGTTCCGACAACAGGCCTACTGCCAACGCGTAGGACGACGAGTTGTTGTACTTGAGGATCGCGCGGAAGTTATCCAGCACCAGGAACGCCGGGCCACGGTAACCCGCCGGCAATAGCAGGGCGGCAGACAGTTGGTCGACGTTCGGCGGCATGCTTGCGCCAAACGGCAGCTGCACGCCGAGTTTCATCCATTCGGCCACGGTCTTGCGCACACCGCCGTCGGCCAGGGCGTAATCGAAATTCGTCGGCAGTTGCTTGACCTCGAAGCCCCACGGCTGGCCTTTCTGCCAGCCGGAGCTTTGCAGGTAGTGGGCGGTGGAGGCGAGGGCGTCGGCCGGGCTGTTCCAGATGTCGCGGCGGCCGTCGCCATCGAAGTCGACGGCGTGGGTGTTGTAGGTGGTAGGAATAAACTGGGTCTGGCCCATGGCGCCGGCCCAGGAGCCTTTCATCTGGTCGGCCTGGATGTCGCCGTGCTGGATGATCTGCAATGCGGCCAGCAATTGCGCCTGGGCAAACGCCGGGCGACGACCTTCGTAGGCCAGGGTTGCCAGCGAGCGGATCACCGAGTTGTTGCCCTGGAACTGGCCGAAGTTGCTCTCCATGCCCCACACCGAGACGAGTGCCTGGCGGTCGACGCCGTAGCGTTCTTCGATGCGCTGCAGGATGTCGGCGTGCTTGATCAGCAGCGCCTGGCCGTTGCGCACGCGCAGAGCTGACAGGGCGCCGTCGAGGTATTCCCACACCGGACGGGAAAACTCCGGCTGGCTGCGGTCGGCACGGATCACCGCCATGTCCGGCGTGACATTGGCGAAGGCGTTATCAAAGACGGCGGGGGTGATCCCGGCTTTCAACGCTTGCTCGCGGAAAGCGGCCTGCCATTCGGCAAAGGTCTGGGTCGGCTGGATGTCGAGGTTGTCGACGGCCAGGGGCGCCACGACGGCAGGTGCCGCGGCCGGTGCGGCCTGGAGTTTGGGCAGGGGTTGAGCGTCCGCGGCGGTGGGTTTCTCCGCGCAGGCGACGAGCAGAATGAGGCTGGAGGCAGCGATCAGCTGGCGAAGGTGCCAACGACGGGAAAGACAAGAGGGCATGCACAGGTCCAGGGATTACAAATCAGGTGCAGACCTTATCATGCCGAAGGGGCGCTTGCCTTCAGGCAGCCAGAAAGTAAGAAGCCTCCCAGCTATTAGACTGGAAGGCTTCGCGGCGGTAGCTGCCTTTGCCCTTGCCGGCGCGTTCCTGACGGCTGCGGAACAGTGACTGGGCGATGATGGATTTGGCCTTGTTGGGGCCATGCTTGGATGGCTTTTTGCTCATGCTTGATACTCTCTGGGTGGGTTGGAGCGGTGCAAATCATCTGCCGAAGTTACGCTACTGTAAAGCCCGGCGAAATGTAGGAAAGGTAGACACGGTCAAAACTGTGGGAGCGGGCTTGCTCGCGATGCGGAGTGTCAGTTTATAGACCAAGTGACTGACCCAACGCATTCGCGAGCAAGCCCGCTCCCACATTGGACTGTGGTGTTTTTGAGGGAGGGATTATTCGGCAGGCAATGTCAGGCGCTGTCCGGCCATCAGCAGCGACAACCGGCTCAAGCTCATCCACGGCGAACCCGCCGCCTGGCCCTTGATCTGTGCATCGATGCGCTGGGCCTCCAGCAACAGTTGTGCCCAGCGTTGCGCCGAGTGCCGTTGCAGGGCTTTGCTCATCAGGGGCTTGCGCTTGTCCCACACGGGCGGTCGGGCCTGGCTGAAGCACTTGTCCAGCGGCGTGCCCTGGCTGTATTGCAGGGCAATATTGGCCAATACCCGCAGCTCCCGGGCCAGGGCCCAGAGAATCACCGGCGGCTCCACGCCTTCGCCGCGCAGGCCTTCGAGCATGCGCAAGGCGTGGGCGGGTTCGCCATTGAGGATCGCATCCACCAGCCCGAATACGTCAAACCGGGCACTGTCAGCCACCGCACCCTGTACGGTTTCGACGGTGATCTGCCCGTCTTCGGCCATCAGCTTGAGCTTTTCGATCTCCTGGGCGGCGGCCAGCAAGTTGCCCTCGACCCGCGCGGCAATCAGCTCCACGGCGTCTTGCGTCGCCGATAGCCCCGACTGGGACAGGCGCTGACGAATCCACTGCGGCAATTGATTGCTGTCCACCGGCCAGATCTGGATGAACTGGGTCTGCGGACCCTCCACCAGCGCCTTGCCCCACTTGGTTTTCTGCGCACTGCCGTCAAGCTTGGGCAGGCTGATCAGCAGCACCGTGTCTTCGGCGGGGCGTGAGCAGTATTCCATCAAGGCTGCCGCGCCTTTGTCACCCGGCTTGCCCGAAGGCAGGCGCAGTTCTAGCAGGCGCTTTTCGGCAAACAGCGACATGCTCGCACCGGCCTGCAGCAACGTGCCCCAGTCGAAACTGGCGTCGGCGGCAAACACCTGGCGTTCGTCGAAACCTTGCTGGCGCGCAGCGGTGCGGATGGCGTCGGCGGCTTCCTGGCACAGCAACGGGTCATCACCGCTGACGATGTAGACAGGCGCAAGGCCACCTTGCAGGTGTTTGGCGAGTTGGGCGGGGGCGAGTTTCATAGGCGGGGCGAACGGGGCGCTTGGGGCGCCCCGTCTGGCTTACTCGACAGGGACTTCAACAGGCGATTGTTTCGGCGTGTTGTCTTCGTATTCCTGCGCCGCTTTCAGGGCGTCGGCTTCAGCCTTGGCCTTGTTGTCAGCGGCTTGCTGCAAGGTTTCGAGTTTTTCCGGGGTCAGCATCTGCAGACGCAGGACGACACGCTGTACCAGCTCGCGACGGATTTCCTTGCGTACCTGGATGGTCTCGGAGTCCGAACCGACCAGGTTGTTGCCGTCGTGGCTGACGATTTTCTGTACCACGATCTTGTCGCCCATCAATGGCAAGTGATCGCGGCCCTGGACTTCGATGTTCAGCTCGGTGGCCAGTTCGATGTCCGACGCGCGGCCAGCGCTGGCGTAGCTCAGGTTACGCTGGGTTTCTTTCTCGTTGACCAGGACCAGCTTGTACGTCGCGCCGGTGTAGACGTGCACGCCGCTGTTTTCCAGTACCTGGCGCAGCTGGGTGACGGTATCGCCGTAGGCATCGCGTGCGCTGACGTCCAGTTCCTTGATTGCCAGCTCGTTGGTGCCGGTGCCGCGCAGCTGGAAGCCGCAAGCGCTCAGCAGTACGGCCAGGCCCATCACCAGCAGATTGCGTTTGATCATTGTGTTGCTCCCCTTGAAACCAGATGGGCCTTATCGAGGCCCTGAAGGTTTAGTTCGGCGCGGGCTCGAGCTCCGCGCCTGATCCGATTTAGCTGGCGACGATGTTGACCAGTTTGCCGGGCACCACGATCACTTTGCGGATCGTCAGGCCTTCGGTGAAGCGCAGCACGTTTTCGTTGACCCGTGCGGCGGCTTCGACGTCTTCGCGGCTGGCGCTGGCCGGCATGTCGATCTGGCCACGCAGTTTGCCGTTGACCTGGATCACCAGTTGCAGCGTGTCCTGTACCAGGGCGCTGTCATCCTGCTTTGGCCAGCCGGCATCGATGACTGCACCGCTGTGGCCCAGACGGCTCCACAGCTCATGGCTGATGTGCGGTGTGATCGGCGCCAGCAGCAGGGTGACCGTTTCCAGGCCTTCCTGAACCAGCGCGCGGTCCTGTTCGGTTGCCTGTGGTGCTTTTTCCAGCACGTTCATCAGCGTCATCACCTGGGCGATGGCGGTGTTGAACTTGTGGTTCTGGCCCACGTCCTGGCTCGCTTGGCGGATGGCCAGGTGAGTGCTGCGGCGAACGGCTTTCTGCTCGTCGCTCAGGCTCGCCACGTCCAGTTTGCCCGGCAGACCCTGGCTCACATGGGCGTGTGCCAGGCGCCAGACGCGCTTGAGGAAACGATGCGAACCTTCGACGCCGGAGTCGGACCATTCGGCGCTCATGTCAGGCGGCGACGCGAACATCATGAACAGGCGGCAGGTGTCGGCGCCGAACTGGTCGATCATCGACTGTGGGTCGACGCCGTTGTTCTTCGACTTGGCCATCTTCTCGGTACCGCCGATTTCTACCGGCAGGCCGTCCGAGATCAGCTTGGCGCTGATGACCTTGGCTTTGCTGTCACGCTCCAGCTCGACGTCCGCCGGGTTGAACCAGGTGTAGGCACCATTGGCTTCGCGACGGTAGTAGGTCTCGGCGATCACCATGCCTTGGGTCAGCAGGTTCTTGAATGGTTCGTCGGAGCTCACCAGGCCTTCGTCACGCATCAGCTTGTGGAAGAAGCGCGCGTAGAGCAGGTGGAGGATGGCGTGTTCGATACCGCCGATGTACTGGTCCACTGGCAACCAATGGTCGGCTGCGGATTTTTCCACCAGGCCACCCTCGTAGTGCGGCGAGGCGTAGCGGGCGTAGTACCACGAGGACTCTACGAAAGTGTCCATGGTGTCGGTTTCACGCTTGGCAGGCTGGCCGCATTTCGGGCAGTTGCACTCGTAGAACTCAGGCATGCGCGCCAACGGCGAACCGGCGCCGTCCGGCACCACGTCTTCGGGCAGGACGACCGGCAGTTGGTCTTCCGGCACCGGCACGTCACCGCAGGTTTGGCAGTGGATGATCGGGATCGGGCAGCCCCAGTAGCGCTGACGGCTGATGCCCCAGTCGCGCAGGCGGAACTGGGTGCGCGAGGCGCCCAGGTTCTTTTTGATCAGCGCAACTTCGATGGCGTCGAACGCGCCCTGGAAGTCCAGGCCGTCGAACTCGCCGGAATTGATCAGGGTGCCGTGTTCGCCGTAGGCGTCTTGCCACGGGGCCGGGTTGGTGTCACCGGAGCTGGTGCGCACCACGGATTTGATCGGCAGGTCGTACTTGGTGGCGAATTCGAAGTCGCGTTCGTCGTGAGCCGGCACTGCCATTACGGCGCCATCGCCGTAGTGCATCAGCACGTAGTTGGCGACCCATACCGGCAGCTTTTCGCCAGTCAGCGGGTGCTCGACGAACAGGCCGGTCGGCAGGCCTTTTTTCTCCTGGGTAGCGACGTCGGCTTCCGCCACGCTACCGCCTTTGCATTCGGCGATGAACGCCTGCAGCTCAGGGTTGTTCTGTGCCGCCTGGGTGGCCAGCGGGTGCTCGGCGGCCACGGCGACGTAGGTCGCGCCCATCAGGGTGTCCGGGCGGGTGGTGAATACTTTCAGTGCGCCAGCAACGCCGATCGAATCAACGTTGTACGGGAACTGCACTTCCATGCCCTTGGACTTGCCGATCCAGTTGCGCTGCATGGTCTTGACCTGTTCAGGCCAGCCCGGCAGATCGTCGAGGCTCGACAACAGTTCATCCGCGTAGGCGGTGATCTTGAAGTAGTACATCGGGATTTCGCGCTTTTCGATCAGCGCGCCGGAACGCCAGCCGCGACCGTCGATCACCTGTTCGTTGGCGAGTACGGTCTGGTCGATCGGGTCCCAGTTCACGGTACCGCTCTTTTTGTAGATCACCCCTTTTTCGAACAGGCGAGTGAACAGCCATTGTTCCCAGCGGTAGTAGTCCGGCTTGCAGGTGGTCACTTCGCGGGACCAGTCCACCGCCAGGCCCAGGCTGCGCAGCTGGGTCTTCATGTAGGCGATGTTTTCGTAGGTCCACTTGGCGGGGGCCACGTTGTTTTTCATCGCGGCATTTTCCGCCGGCATGCCGAAAGCGTCCCAACCCATGGGTTGCAGAACGTTTTTACCGAGCATGCGCTGGTAGCGGGAAATCACGTCACCGATGGTGTAGTTGCGCACGTGCCCCATGTGTAGCTTGCCGCTGGGGTAAGGGAACATCGATAGGCAGTAGTAAGTCTCCTTGCCTGGCTGTTCACTGACTTCAAAGGACTTTTGCTCGTCCCAGAAGGCTTGGGCGGCATTTTCGATTTCACGGGGCTGATATTGTTCGTGCATGGCTACTTTTGAACTGAATAGGGGTGGCCTAATCCTCTTCGGTGCATGGCCGGGGTTGATCGACACCAAAAAGCGGCGCGTCCGTGCCCAAACCCTGCGGGAAGTGGAGTTACAGGAAGCGCCGTAGCATACATGACCCCACTCTATCGAGGGAAACCCTGATTGCGCAGGCCTGGCCGTCTGTCGCGGCACCAGGCAGGCGCAGCCACGGGGGCTACGCTGTTTATTGGGGAGCAAGAACTTTCTTCAATGAGGTGAGGGGATGGCTGAATCGCAGCGAACTTTAACGAAACCGCAGTTGTACGAAGGACTGATCGACCGTTTGGGTCGTGCATTGGATGCAGCAGATACCGCAGGCCGTTTGTGTGATGAGCGGCCTCAGGAGCTGGAGTTGCGTGGCTTGAGCCAGGCAGAGCTTGAATTGATCAAGGTTTACCTGGAGTCCAATCACCACCGCGCAGCACTTGGGCAGGCCTCCCCGCCAGCCCAGGAGCCCTCGCGCTCGGCTAAGGTGATTTGGCTGAAAGACTTGCCCACCGCCCGCGGCCCGGAAAAGCGCCGGGCCGTACGGTGCAAGTGAAGCACAGCGTTATCCGTTAACCTTCTCAAAATGTGCTGGTAAAGATTGTCGCTAAATCCCGTTGCATCTAGGCTTCGGGCATCTTTGGAGATGCCCGATGCCTTTTCGTTATTTCATTAAACAATTGTTGTTGCCGCCCGGCATTTTCTTGCTGCTGCTCGCACTTGCCTGGTGGTTTCGCCGCAGCCGCCCGCGCCTGGCTGGCGTGTGCTTTGCCCTTGGGTTTGGCGGGATGTGGCTGATCAGCCTGCCGGTGATGGTGGAGTGGGGCGCCCGGGCCCTGGAGACGGAGCCGCCTTTGGCGCAGGAAGACTGGTCGACCCTGGCCCAGCGTGCGGATGCCATTGTGGTGCTGGGTTCGGGGCGTGAGCGCGGCGATCCGGCGTGGGGCACCGACCAGCCGACCGGCGTCGGGCTTGAGCGCCAGCGCTATGCGGCGCGCCTGGCCAAGGCGTCGGGGTTGCCGGTGCTGACCAGCGGCGGGCTGCACTACGGCACGCCGCCCAGTGAGGCCGAGTTGATGGCGGTGTCGATGCGTGACGACTTCGGTGTGACGGTGCGTTGGAAGGAAGAGCGCAGCCGCACCACCTGGGAGAATGCGCAGATGAGTGCCGAGATTCTATTGCCCCAAGGCATCAAGCGCGTGGTGGTGGTGACTCAGGCGTGGCACATGCCGCGTTCGGTGTGGAGCTTTGAGAAGGCCGGTTTCACCGTGGTGCCCGGGCCGGTCGGCTTTCTGGGGGTGGACAACTCCCGGCCGCTCGGTGGCTGGATGCCGGAGTTCGTGTCGGTATGGCGCAGCGGGCAGTTGATCAACGAGGCGGTGGGGCAGGTAGGTTATCGATTGTTTTATAAGTAGCACTGCAGGACAAATGCGGGAGCGGGCTTGCTCGCGAATGCGGTGCATCAGTATCAGATGTGTTCACTGACACGCCGCCTTCGCGAGCAAGTCGAATCGTCGCACCGCCGCTCCTACACAAGCCCGTTCCCACATGGGTTTTGTGTTGTCCTTTAGACCGTCTTGGCCATTCTTGCGGCCAGCAGTGCCCAGCCAAACAGCAGTACACACACAATGATCAACGGCCAAGACCGCCATTGCAGGTACGGCGTGAGGTTGTGCATCGGCACCACTTCACCATAAAGAATGCCGCGCTCGAACTGTGGGATCTGCTCGGTGATCTGCCCGTAGGGGTTGATCAGGCCGGTCACGCCGTTGTTGGTGGCGCGGATCATCCAGCGGCCGGCTTCCAGGGCACGCATCTGCGCCATTTGCAGGTGTTGCAACGGGCCGATGGACGTGCCGAACCACGTGTCATTGCTGATTGTCAGGAGCAAATCGCTCTGTGCCGAGAGGCCGGCGGCAAACTCCGGGTACACCACTTCGTAGCAAATGAACGGTGCGATCTGATAACCCTTGGCCTGCAACATTGCCTGATCGGCCGGGCCACGGGCGAAGTCCGACATCGGCAAGTCGAAGAAAGCGATCAGCCCGCGCAGCATGTCTTGCAGCGGCACGTATTCGCCGAACGGCACGAGTTTTTGTTTCAGGTAGGTGCCATCACCTTCGCCCACCACGGTGATGCCGTTGAAGTAGCGCTTCTGGTGATGCACTTCCTGGCGGATCGGCACGCCGGTGATCAGCGCGGTATGTCGGTCGGCGGCAAACTTGCCCATCATCCCCAGATAGCCTTCAACCGACTCCTTGAGCACTGGCACTGCGGTTTCCGGCCAGATCAGCAAGTCGACGCGCTTGGAGGCGAAGCTCATGTCGCGGTACAGCGCCAGCTGTGCGTTGAGCTGTTCCGGGTCCCATTTCATGCTCTGTGCGACGTTGCCCTGGATCGCGGCGACGCTCAACGGTGCGCCGGACGGCGAGGTCCAGGCGTGATGCTTGAGGGCCAGGCCGATGGCCCACGGCGCAACCAGCAAGACCAGGCCCGCGCCGATAAAGGCGTTGCGCTTGCTCGCCAACAGGCGCGGCAAGTTGCACAGCACGGCGGCAGTCAGCGCCAGGGCGAAGGAGATCAGCCACATCCCGCCCAACGGCGCGAGGCCGGTCAGCGGGCCGTCGAGTTGACTGTAGCCGGAGTACAACCACGGGAAACCGGTGAGGAACCAGCCACGAAACGCTTCCTGGCCGACCCACAATGCAGCAAAGGTCAGGGCATCGGCCAACGGTGCTTCATTGCGGCGCAGCCAGCGGGCCCACAGCCAGGCGGGCAGGGCGAAGAACAGGGCGATGGCGGCGGTGAACAGCAGCATCAGGAAGCCAGCCAGCAGCACCGAGGCGCCGCCGAAAT
Source organism: Pseudomonas sp. RP-B7 (assembly GCF_059803535.1). Taxonomy (NCBI): domain Bacteria; kingdom Pseudomonadati; phylum Pseudomonadota; class Gammaproteobacteria; order Pseudomonadales; family Pseudomonadaceae; genus Pseudomonas; species Pseudomonas sp. RP-B7. The sequence goes on along the minus strand of NZ_JAPFHC010000014.1, from coordinate 21,522 downwards.
GGTGGATGCTGTAGTAGATCCAGCTTGTGCCGGCACCAAACAGGCCGAAACCGAAACACCAGCCACGGCCCAGGGCCTGGCGTGGGCTCAGTTCCCGCAGGCCGATATAGAACAATCCGACGGCGATCAGCGCAAACGGCCACAGATCGAACGGCGCCAACGCCAGGGTAGTGGTGGCGCCGGCCACCACGGCCAGCAGGTTACCGGGCCAGCCGGGTGCGGTGAGACGGCGCATGTCAGTCCTTAGCGGGCAATAGGGGTCAAGCGGATCAAGTGGATACGACGACTGTCCGCATTAAGGATGCGGAAGCGGTACGCGCCGATCTCGGTGGTCTCGTTGCGTTTTGGCAGGTGGCCAAACGCATTCATCACCAGGCCGCCAACGGTGTCGAACTCATCGTCGGAGAACTCGCTGTCGAAGAACTCGTTGAAGTTTTCGATCGGTGTCAGCGCCTTGATCAGGAAATCACCGCTGGGCAGCGGCTTGATGTAGCTGTCTTCTTCGACGTCGTGTTCGTCTTCGATGTCGCCGACGATCTGTTCCAGCACGTCTTCGATGGTCACCAGGCCCGCCACGCCACCGTATTCGTCGATCACGATGGCCATGTGGTTATGGTTGGCGCGGAACTCACGCAGCAACACGTTCAGGCGCTTGGATTCCGGCACGAAGGTGGCCGGGCGCAGCAGGTCCTTGATGTTGAAGCTGTCGCCGTTCTCCTTGAGGATCAGCGGCAGCAGGTCCTTGGCCAGCAGGACGCCCATGACGTCGTCATGGCTTTCACCGATCACCGGGTAGCGCGAGTGCGCCGAGTCGATCACGGCCGGGAGGAATTCCCGTGGGGTCTGGGTCGCCTTGATGCTGATCATCTGCGAGCGCGGCACCATGATGTCGCGTACTTGCAGGTCAGCCACCTGGATGGCGCCTTCGACGATGGCCAGCGCTTCGCTGTCCAGCAACTTGTTCTGGTGGGCCTCGCGCAGCAGCTCCAGCAGCTCCTGGCGGTTTTTCGGCTCGTGGGCAAAAGCCTGGGTCAGTTTACCCAGCCATGACTTCTGCCCGTTGCTCGATCGGTCTTCGCTCATAGCGATTACTCTAAATCCTTTGTTGTTTCAGTTAGGTGTCGATCAGTTTTCGTCGTCTGCGTAAGGGTCAGGGTGACCCAATTCAGCAAGCAACGTTTGTTCCAGTGTTTCCATTTCCTCGGCTTCGTCATCGTCTATATGGTCGTAACCCAAGAGATGCAAGCAGCCGTGGATGACCAGATGAGCCCAGTGGGCTTCAAGGGCCTTGCCTTGTTCCTTGGCCTCGCGCTCGACGACTTCGACGCAGATCACCAGGTCGCCCAGCAGGGGGATGTCCAGCAACTCGTCGGGTACGTCGGCGGGGAAGGACAGCACGTTGGTCGCGTAGTCCTTCTGGCGCCAGGTGTGGTTCAGTTCGCGGCCTTCGGGCTCGTCCACCAGGCGGATGGTCAGTTCCGAGTCAGCGGTGCGCTGGCGCAGGGCCAGGGCACACCATTGACGGAACTGCTCTTCGCTGGGGGCGGGCGCTTCGGTGGCCAGCTGCAGGTCTAGCTCAAGCATCGCGGCGAACGTCCCTGGACAAGCCATCGTCACGGTGTTCGAAACGCTCGTAGGCTTCGACAATGCGCTGTACCAACGGGTGGCGGACCACGTCCTTGGGCATGAAGTGGGTGAAACTGATGCCCGGCACGTCCTTGAGCACCTCGATCACCTGGCTCAGGCCCGACTTGGTGCCTTTCGGCAGGTCGACCTGGGTGATGTCGCCAGTGATCACGGCGGTGGAGCCGAAACCGATCCGGGTCAGGAACATCTTCATCTGCTCGACGGTGGTGTTCTGGCTTTCGTCGAGGATGATGAAGCTGTTGTTCAGGGTGCGACCGCGCATGTACGCGAGCGGAGCGATCTCGATGACTTGGCGTTCGATCAGCTTGGCCACGTATTCAAAGCCAAGCATCTCGTACAGCGCGTCGTAGAGCGGGCGCAGGTACGGGTCGATCTTTTGTGCGAGGTCGCCAGGCAGGAAACCGAGCTTCTCGCCGGCTTCGACCGCCGGGCGTACCAGCAGGATGCGGCGCACTTGCTCGCGCTCCAGGGCGTCGACCGCACACGCCACGGCGAGGTAGGTCTTGCCCGTACCGGCGGGTCCGATGCCGAAGTTGATGTCGTTGCCGAGGATTTCCTTGACGTACTTCTGCTGATTCAAGCCGCGCGGGCGAATCATGCCTTTTTTGGTACGCAGGGCCACGCTGGCTTCGGCCACAGGGTTGTTGGCCAGGTCTTGCACGGCCGATTCCTGCAGGTACAGGTGCACGGTTTCCGGCGACAGCTCGCTACCCTTGGTTTCGCGGTAGAGGCGGCGCAGCAGGTTTTCCGCAGACGTGGTGTGCTGGGTTTCACCAATGAGTTCGAATTGATTGCCGCGGTTGCGGATCTCGATGCTCAGGCGTTGTTCGATCAGGCGCAGGTGCTCGTCGAACTGTCCGCACAGATTGGCGAAACGACGAGCCTCAAACGGCTCGAGGATAAAACGATGGGGTTCTACTATGGGTGCGTTCAAGGTCGCTTTTAGCCGCCCTTTGGCTGTTGAGTTGAAAGAGAGAATAACGCCAGCTGCCTGTGTGCGAAAGCACTTAAATGGACTGACCCCACTCTCCAGAACAATGAAGAACCTTTGTGGGAGCTGGCTTGCCTGCGATGAGGCCGGCACATCCAAAATAGAGGCTGGCTGTTGCATCGCTATCGCAGGCAAGCCAGCTCCCACATTTGAGCTTCATTTGTCTTCAGGTTTTTGCGATCAGTTGATCAACGAGCCCCGCAGCGAGTGCGGTTGCGCCGCGTCGATATGCACATCGGCGAACTGGCCGATCAAGGTCGGGTTGTCGCAGCGGAAGTTGACGATCCGGTTGTTCTCGGTGCGGCCTTGCAGCTCGCCCGGATCTTTCTTCGAATAGTCGGTAACCAGGATGCGCTGGACCGACCCGACCATTTGTCGGCTGATCTCGAACCCTTGCTGGTTCAAACGGTGCTGCAATGCATTCAAGCGTTCTTTTTTCAGCGCTTCCGGGGTCTCGTCCAGCAAGTCGGCCGCCGGTGTGCCGGGGCGCTGGCTGTAGACGAAGGAGTAGGAAAAGTCGAAACCGACGTCTTCGATCAGCTTCATGGTCTGCTGGAAGTCTTTCTCGGTCTCGCCGGGGAAGCCGACGATAAAGTCCGAACTGATGCAGATACCCGGTACCGCCGCACGCAATTTGCGCAGTTTGGATTTGTACTCCAGCGCGGTGTGGTTGCGTTTCATCGCCGCGAGAATGCGGTCCGAGCCCGATTGCACCGGCAAATGCAGGTGTTTGACCAGCTCCGGCACTTCGGCGTGGGCCTGGATCAGGCTGTCGGAAAACTCCAGCGGGTGCGAGGTGGTGTAGCGAATGCGCTCGATACCGTCCACGGCGGCGACCACGCGGATCAACTCCGCCAGGTCCGCCAGGCGGCCGTCGTCGGTCAGGCCGCGATAGCCGTTGACGTTCTGGCCGAGCAGGGTCACTTCACGCACGCCGTTTTCGGCGAGGTGGATGATTTCCGACAGCACATCGTCAAACGGCCGGCTGACTTCTTCACCGCGGGTGTAAGGCACCACGCAGAAGGTGCAGTACTTGCTGCAACCTTCCATCACCGACACATAGGCGCTCGGCCCGTCGATACGCGGCTCGGGCAAGTGGTCGAATTTTTCGATTTCAGGGAACGACACGTCCACCTGCGGCAGCTTGGTGAAGCGCGCGGCGTCGATCATTTCCGGCAGGCGGTGCAGGGTTTGCGGGCCGAAGACCACATCGACATAGGGCGCGCGATCGCGAATCGCCGCGCCTTCCTGGCTGGCCACGCAACCGCCGACGGCGATCACCATGTCCGGGTTGGCCAGTTTCAATTCGCGCCAGCGGCCCAGCTGGGAGTACACACGGTCCTGGGCCCGCTCTCGGATCGAGCAGGTATTGAGCAGGATCACGTCGGCATCTTCGGCGCGGGCGGTGACTTCCAGGGCCTGGTGTTCGCCCAGCAGATCGACCATGCGCGAGCTGTCGTACTCGTTCATCTGGCAACCGTGGGTTTCGATGTAAAGCTTCTTGGCCATGGGAATCGTCAACTGGTGGTAAAGAACCGCGCATTATAGGGGGCATGCCCATTGGTTCCTAGCGTTGTGCATCGGGTGCCATGCTATAGTTCGCGCCCTCTTTTATATCCCCGATGTGTTGTTCGCCCACCATGACCAAACGTGAAGCTCCAATCTATAAGGTGATTTTCCTCAATCAGGGCCAGGTGTTCGAAATGTACGCCAAGCAGATCTATCAGAGCGATCTGTGGGGGTTCCTGGAGGTGGAAGAGTTCGTCTTTGGCGAGCGCACCCAGTTGGTCGTCGATCCGGGCGAAGAGAAGCTCAAGGCGCAATTCGAAGGCGTGGTGCGCAGCTTTGTGCCGATGCATTCGATTGTGCGCATCGATGAAGTCGAGCGTTTGGGTACGCCGAAGATCAGTGAGGCGCGGGGGATGGGCAATGTGATGCCGTTTCCGATGCCGATGCCTGAGAAGTAGGGCGTTAGACCGCGTCGCTCCCTTCGCGAGCAAGCCCGCTCCCACATTCGACCGAGTTCCAAATTTGGAATGCGATTAAATGTGGGAGCGGGCTTGCTCGCGAAGAGGCCTTCAAAAGCACTGAAGATTCAGGGGAGGGGTGAGAAAGGCGAACGCCCATCCGCACTCTGCAATTCCTGCAGATAATTGCGGAAGATCTGCCCCAGCACCTGGGTCGCCACTTCCAATTCATCACGCTGCATGTGCTCGGCCACTTCGTCGGCCGTGTCCAGCGCATCCTCGGCACCGTTGACCGCGGCCATCTTCAGCACGATATACGCCTGGACGTTGTTGGCCGGTACGCCTTCGCCGTGGAAGAACATGGTGCCCAGCTTGAATTGGGCTTCGGCATGGCCCTGCAACGAGGCTTTCTCGAAGTAGCTCAAGGCTTTGTTGAGGTCGCGGGCGGGGTTCTTGCTGTCATGGTAATACTCGCCCAACTCGTATTGCGCCTGCGCATCCCCGCCGTCGGCCTGTTTCTGACACGCGCTCAGCGCTTCGGCCTGGCTGTCTGGCTGGGTATTGAGGGTGCAACGACCCATCGCTGGGATTAACAACGAGTTGCCGCCTGCTTGTGCATATGCCAGCAGCGGCTGAAGGAGCAACAGGCAGCCCAGAACCAGGGTGCGGCCGGTGCGTTTCATGGGAATCGACTTACCTCTGACGGGGCACGCGGACCCTCGCGGGATCCAATAAGCGCGCATTATGAAATAAGCAGGCCTCTGCTTACAAAGTCTTTACTCGTTTTTCTGCTGGTTGGGCAAGTTATCTGCCGGATTGCAGGTGATTTCTCGAAAAAACAAGGAAATGTCTGTAAGCAAAGTAGCAAATCTGACGCCACCAGGGGCGGCGTCAGGCGATGCATCGGCTTATTTCAAGGCAGCGAAGGCGCGCTCGGCGGCATCCAGGGTCAGTTTCAGCTCGGCTTCGCCATGGGCGATCGAAGTGAAGCCGGCTTCGAAGGCACTCGGCGCCAGGTATACGCCGCCTTCCAGCATCAGGTGGAAGAAGCGCTTGAACAGGTCGGCGTCGCTGCCCATCACATCGTCAAAGGTGACGATGTCGTCGGCACCGCTGAAGTACAGGCCGAACATGCCGCCTGCCTGTGTGGTCACGAACGGGATACCGGCAGCGTCGGCGCGTTGTTGCAGGCCGTCGAGCAGGCGGGTGGTGTAGTCGGTCAGCTCGGCGTGGAAGCCCGGGCGGCTGATCAGGCGCAAGGTGGTCAGGCCGGCGGCCATCGCCAGGGGGTTACCGGACAATGTGCCCGCCTGATACACCGGGCCCAGCGGTGCGATGTGCTGCATGATTTCGCGCTTGCCACCGAAGCAGCCGACAGGCATGCCGCCACCAATGATCTTGCCGAAGGTGCTCAGGTCTGGTGTGACGCCGTAGTACGCCTGTGCGCCCCCGAGGGCCACGCGGAAACCAGTCATCACTTCGTCGAAAATCAGCACGACGCCGTGCTTGTCGCACTGCTCGCGCAGGCCTTCGAGGAAGCCCGGCGCCGGCGGTACGCAGTTCATGTTGCCGGCGACCGGCTCAACGATGATGCACGCCACGTCCTGGCCCACTTCACTGAGCATCTGCTCGACCGCAGCGATGTCGTTGAACGGCAGGGTCAGGGTGTGTTTGGCGAACGCCGCCGGCACGCCGGCCGAGCTTGGCACGCCTTGGGTCAGCAGGCCGGAACCGGCCTTGACCAGCAGGCTGTCGGAGTGGCCGTGGTAGCAGCCTTCGAACTTGATGATGCTGTCGCGGCCGGTGAAACCACGGGCCAGGCGGATTGCGCTCATGGTCGCTTCGGTGCCGGAGCTGACCATACGCACCATTTCCATCGACGGCACGATCGAGCAGACCAGGTCGGCCATCTCGGTTTCCATCGCCGTCGGCGCGCCGTAGGACAGGCCGTGTTGCAGCTGCTGGCGCACTGCGTCGAGCACGTCCGGGTGGCTGTGGCCGAGGATCATCGGCCCCCAGGAACCGACGTAGTCCACATAGCGCTTGTCATCTTCGTCGGTGACGTAGGCGCCTTCGGCATGCTTGAAGAACAACGGCGTGCCGCCCACGCTCTTGAACGCACGCACGGGGGAGTTCACACCGCCGGGGATGTGCTTCTGGGCATTGGCAAACAGCGTTTCGGAACGGGACATGATGGGCTCTCTGAAGTCAGAATTGCTTTCTATTTAAGGCGCAGAAGGGCGTTGAAGGCGCGGGCGCGGCGTGTCACTTCCTGGGTGCTGTCGGCACCGAACAGGCCGTGGACCACCGCCAGCAGGTCGGCACCGTGGGCCACCAGCGGTTCGGCGTTCTCCAGGGTAATGCCGCCGATCACGCAGATCGGCACCTGCAACCGCGCGCGGGCCTGGGCCAGCATTTCAACGGTGGCCGCCGGGGCGCCGGGCTTGGTGTTGGAATTGAAGAAGCGGCCGAAGGCGACATAACTCGCGCCTTCTTTGGCGGCCTGCTCGGCCAGTTCGATCTGGCCGTGGCAGGTGGCGCCGATGATCGCCTTGGAACCGAGCAGCGCACGGGCCGGAGTCAGCGGGCCGTCGGTCTGGCCCAGGTGCACGCCGACGCCCAGGCGCGCGGCCAGTTCGGCGTCGTCGTTGATGATCAACTGGGTCTTGTAGCGCGAGCACAGTTCGCGCAGCTTTTCCGCTTCACGCAGGCGGCGGGCTTCGTCGCTGCTTTTATCGCGGTACTGCAGCAGGGTCACGCCACCGTCCAACGCCGCTTCGACGTAGGCGAGGAATTTGCCGGCCAACAGTTGGCTGTCGGTAATGGCATAAAGGCCACGTAGTTTCATCGGGCAGGTTCCTTGGTCTTACGAGCAGAAATCCAGCGGCAATCGGCGCGGTACGAACTGGCCCTGGCCGAGTTGTTCGGCGTCACGCAGGGTGCGCCAAGTGTAGTTGAGGGCCGATTGCACGGCACTGACCAAACCTTCGCCCTGGGCAATCCGCCCACTCAGTGCACTCGCAAGCGTACAGCCCGAACCGTGATAACTGCCCGGCAGACGCTGGCAGGTAAAGGTCTGCTGCGTGCCATCACGGCTATATAGGCGGTTGTGTACTTCATGCTCATCGCCATGGCCGCCGGTGATCAGCAGGTGCTTGATAAACGGCAATAGCTTCGCGGCGCATTCATCCGCCGTACCTTCGGGCAACTCGGCGAGGATGCGGGCTTCAGGCAGGTTCGGCGTGGCGATCAGCGACAGCGGGAACAAACGCTCGCGCATCGCATAACCGACCTCGTCCTTGCCCAGGCTGCCGCCGCCACCGGCGCGCAGCACCGGGTCGCACACCACTGGCAGGTGCGGGTGCGCCTGGAGCAGCTCGACCACGGTGTCGACCATCGCGGTGGAACCGAGCATGCCCAGCTTGACCGCCGCGACTTCGGAATCGCCAAGCACGGCATTGGCCTGGGCCAACACCCACTCGCGGTCGAGTACGCGGAAGTCGCTGACATTGACCGTGTTCTGCACGGTCAAGGCGGTGACGGCCGGAGCCGCATGGCAACCCTGGGCGAGCAGGGCTTCGATATCTGCCTGCAGGCCGGCGCCACCACTGGGGTCATGGCCGGAGAGACAGAGGACAACGGGGCGAGAGCTGTAGATATTCATGGTGCGCGAGCTTACCACCAAACGCTTTTTGCGTGGCTGTCTGGCGATGGCTGAATTTTGCTGCGGTAATGACGCTTTTCTGGCGCTGGCCTTGCCGGATAAAACGCGCCGAAAGGCCCGTGCTAGAGCCTCCGTAAAAATTAATTACATGGTGTCCAATGGCCTTTAGCGGCTATGCTAGAGTGGATCCAAATTACTAACAGTATCGCCGGTATACGTCTTCTCAAAAGGAATGGGGGGCTTTTGACTAACCGGACAGGCCACGCTGGGGCTCTATGCGCTATTTTTTCATTCTACTGTTGTGCGGGCTGCCGCTGTTCGCCAACGCCATCGGGTTCAACCAGGACACGCGAAGCCTGCCCCTGGGCCGAGTGATGCAAGTCCTTGAAGACCCCACCGATGCCCTCACTATCGCCGAGGTCAGCTCCCCCGCCTACGCCGCACAGTTCAAGCCCCATGACAAAGCCACCCTGAATGCCGGTTACTCGCGCTCGGTGTTCTGGCTCAAGGTCGACCTGCATTATCAAGCCAAGGACCCGCGCGCGCCGCGTACGTGGTTTCTGGAGTTGGCCTACCCGCCGCTCAACCACCTGGACCTGTACCAGCGCGACAGCACCGGCGCCTACCGCCTGAGCACCCGCACCGGTAGCGCGCTGCCGTTTTCCAGCCGTGAAGTGCGCCAGAGCAACTACCTGTTCAAGCTCAACTTCGTGCCCGACCAGCAGGAAACCCTCTACCTGCGCCTGCAAAGTGAAGGTTCGATCCAGGCCCCCCTGACCCTCTGGGCCGGCACCGCCTACCTGGAAGAACAACCGCTGCGCCTCTATATCCTCGGCGCGATCTACGGCGTGCTGCTGGGGATGCTGATCTACAACCTGTTCATCTACCTGAGCGTGCGCGACACCAGCTACCTCTATTACATCCTCTATATCGCCTCGTTCGGCCTGTACCAGTTGTCGGTCAATGGTGTGGCCGTGGAGTACTTCTGGCCGGACAGCCCGTGGTGGACGAATGCCGCGGTGCCGTTTCTGATCGGGTCGGCCGCGCTGTTCGGCAGCTTGTTTGCGCGCAGCTTCCTGCATACCGCTCAGCACAGTCGCTGGCTTGACCGGATCTTGCTGGCGCTGGCCGCCTGTGGCGCGCTGGTGATGGCGCTGGCCCTGCTGACCAGCTACGCCGTGGCCCTGCGTCTGGCCACCGGCTTGGCGCTGGTGTTCACCGTGACCATCTTTATTGCCGCGATCAAGGCCTGGCTGTGTGGTCAACGCATGGCGCGCTATTTCATCATCGCCTGGTCGGCGTTCCTGCTCGGCGGGGTGGTCAACACGATGATGGTGCTGGGTTACCTGCCCAACATCTTCCTGACCATGTACGCCAGCCAGATCGGCTCGGCCATCGAAGTGGCGCTGCTGTCCCTGGCCCTGGCGGATCGCATCAACGGCATGCGTGAGCAGCAAGCGCAGATCCTGTTCGATGCCAGCCAGAAACTCGAAGTGCTCAACCAGCAACTGGCCCGCAGCAACCGGCTCAAGGACGAATTCCTCGCCACCCTGACCCACGAATTGCGCACCCCCATGAATGGCGTGATCGGCTCCCTCGAACTGATGCAGACCGTGCCCCTGGGCGACGACCTCGCGCATTACCAGCAAACCGCCGCCGGTTCTGCGCGGGACATGATGCGCATGGTCAACGGCATCCTCACCCTCACCGAACTGCAAGCCGGGCGCCTGAGCGCCCAGCCGCAGGTGTTCAGCCTGCGCGGTGTACTCGATACCCTGCGTCAGCAATTCAACGCCAGCGCCCAGGGCAAGGGCCTGGAGTTTTCGATTGATGTGGCCGATGAACTGCCGGACCGAGTGCTCGGCGATGCCGACAAACTGACCCAGTGCCTGGGTTGCCTGCTGGACAACGCCTTCAAGTTCACCCACCAGGGCGCCGTGCGTCTGCGCGTGGTCGGCGTGCCGGATAGCAACGGTGCGTTGCGCTTGAGCTTTATCGTCACCGACACCGGCATCGGTTTTGCCTTTCTTGACGAGGCCACGCTGTACCAGCGCTTCTTCCAGCTCGACGGTTCGACCACCCGTGAGTACGGCGGCCTGGGCATTGGCCTGGCGATCTGCCGACAGTTGACTGAGTTGCTGGGCGGGCGCCTGACCCATCATTCCGAGCCGCGCAAGGGTAGCCGCTTCCAGTTGGAGGTGGAGGTCAGCCCGGTGCCGTCCGAACCGAAAAAAGCGCCCGACCGACAGCGCTGCCCGCAGGACTGCACGGTACTGCTGGTGGACGACAACAGCGTCGGCCAACTGGCGGTGCGTGGCATGCTGCTCAAGCTCGGCTACCGGGTCAAAACCGTGGACACCGGCGCGGCGGCATTGGCGGCCTTGCAGGCGGACAGCTTTGATGCGGTATTGTTGGATGTGCCTGAAGGCGGTTTCTCGTTGTGCTGTCAGATTCGTGCACTGCCCGGTTGCGGTGAATTGCCGGTGATTGCGCTGAGCACGTCGTTGAATGTGTCGGACCGTGAGCGGTGCCATGGCATCGGCATCACCGACCAGCTGGGCAAGCCGGTGCGTTTCGACGCGTTGCAAGCGGTGCTGGAGCGTCGTGTGCTGTGCCAGGTCGAGGGCGAAAGCGCCGGACATTAGGCGCCTATGCCACTTTTTTAAGCGCAGAGCCGGTGCTTAACTGAAATTCAGGCCGCTGATGACCGTGGCCTTTTTTCCAGGAGGCCCGTCATGAACCTGCATCAATTCGCCGAAACCCACGACGTCACCAACCAGCCGCCCTCCCTGGACGGCACCAACCTGTATCGCATCGACCTGCCCCTGCAAGACTGGTCGCGCCGTTTCGGCGCCGGCTGGGCAGAGACGCGCCTGGATGCCTACGGCGCGCTGGCCGGTGGACCACTGATGGCGGCCGGTTTCCTGGCGAATCAGCACAAGCCGGAGTTCAGCAGCCATGACCGTTATGGCCATCGCATCGACACTGTGACGTTTCATCCGGCGTACCACGAACTGATGCGCACCGCCGTCGAGCATGGCCTGCCGTCGCTGCCGTGGGCACACCCGCAGCCCGGCGCCCATGTGGCCCGCGCTGGCTTGACCTACCTGCATAGCCAGGCCGAAGCGGGCACCGGTTGCCCACTGACCATGACCTTCGCCTGCGTCCCGGCCCTGCGCTTGCAGCCGGACTTGGCTGACATCTGGTTACCGAAAATCCTCAACACCGAATACGACCCGCGCAACGTCGGTATCGCCCACAAAGGCGGTGCCACCATCGGCATGGCCATGACCGAGAAACAGGGGGGCACCGATGTGCGCGCCAATACCACCCGCGCCTACCCGGTGGGCGCCGGTGGTCCTGGCCAGGCGTATGAACTGGTGGGTCATAAGTGGTTCTGCTCGGCGCCGATGTGCGATGGGTTCCTGACCTTGGCCCAGACCGACAAGGGGCTTACCTGTTTCCTACTGCCCCGGCACCGTCCGGATGACACGCGCAACGAGTTTTACATCCAACGCCTGAAGAACAAACTCGGTAACTGCTCCAACGCCTCCAGCGAAGTGGAGTTTCGCGGCGCCCTGGCCTGGATGGTCGGCGAAGAAGGTCGTGGCGTACCGACCATCATCGAAATGGTCGCCATGACCCGTTTCGATTGCATGGTCGGTTCCAGCGCGCTGATGCGCCAGGCGCTGACCCAGGCCAGCCATCATTGCGCCCATCGTACGGTGGGTGGCCGCCTGCTCAGCGAGCAACCGCTGATGCAAAACGTGCTCGCCGACCTGGCCCTGGAAAGCGAAGCCGCGCTGGCGTTGAGCATGCGCATGGGCGGCGCGCTGGATCATCTGGATGATGCGCGGGAAGCCAAGTTCGCCCGGCTGGTGACGGCGGTGGGCAAGTATTGGATCTGCAAGCGTGCGCCGGCGATGATCAACGAAGCAGCCGAATGCATGGGCGGTGCGGGGTATGTCGAGGACAGTATCCTGCCGCGTCTGTACCGTGAGGCGCCGGTGAATTCAACGTGGGAAGGTTCCGGCAACGTGCAGTGCCTGGACGTGTTGCGTGCGTTGTCGAAGGAGCCGGGAGTGTTGGAGGCGCTGTTCGTCGAACTGGGGGATGGGCATGGCGATAAATTGTTGGCGCGGCATGTTGAACAATTGAAAGCGGCGTTCATGGACACCCAGGACATTCAGTACCGTGCGCGGCAACTGACCGAGGACATCGCCGTGGCGTTGCAGGCCAAGTTGTTGCTGGAGGCGGGAAATGCGGCGGTCAGTGATGGGTTTATTGCCAGCCGGTTGGGTGAGTCGTCCGGGCGGGTGTATGGCACCTTGCCGCGTGGGGTGGATGTGGAAGCCATCGTCGCCCGCTCCACCCCCCAATCTCTCTGACAGCACTGGGCCAAAATGTGGGAGCCGGCTTGCCTGCGATAGCGGTCTGTCAGTCAAATCACTGCTGACTGACCCACGGTAATCGCAGGCAAGCCAGCTCCCACATTGAATGCATTCCAACTCCGCTGTTTCAGTGGCGCTGGGATACAGGCAAGATAAAGGCCTGCACGTCAGAACACAGGATGCTTACCGTGACCGAAGCTTTTGTTGTCGTTCAATCCGCCGAAGAAGCCGTGGACCGGCTGGCGGCCCTGCATGAGCGTGCTACCGGCGCACTCAACAGAGCCCTCAAGCAATACCTCAAGGACCGCGTCGAACCCGACGCCGAACAACGCGCGCTGTTTCGCTACCCGGAACTGCGCCTGACCTACCATTGCCACGGCGAAGTCCCACAGACGACCCGGGCGTACGCCAAGGTCCAGTTGCCTGGAACCTACAGCGTCACCGTGACCCATCCCGCCGCGTTCCGTAAGTACCTGCTGGAGCAACTGGTGCCGCTGATGCACGACTTCACCGTGACGGTGGAAGTGGGCGTCAGTGAGCAGAACATCCCGTACCCGTACGTGGTGGAGCAGGGCGACGAACTGGCCGGCTCCGGCGTGACTGCCGCGACCCTGGCCCGCGTGTTCCCGAGCACCGACCTGTCGGCCGCCACCGATGGCATCGCCGATGGCCTCTACGACTGGGAAAACACCGACCCGCTGCCGTTGGCACTGTTCGATGCGGCCCGCGTGGACTTCTCCCTGCGCCGGCTGGTGCACTACACCGGCAGCGACTGGCGCCATGTGCAGCCGTGGATCCTGCTGACCAACTACCACCGCTACGTTGACCAGTTCATCCTGCATGGCCTGGAACAATTGCGCAGCGACCCGCGTTTTATCCGCATGGTGCTGCCGGGCAACGTGGTGATCGACAAGGCCATGGACCATGGCGAAGCGTCGGCGATTGCCGCAGGCGTGGTCTGGCACCGCTATCAGATGCCGGCCTATCACCTGCAGGCCAGCGACGGCCACGGGGTGACCCTGGTGAACATCGGCGTCGGCCCGTCCAACGCCAAGAACATCACCGACCACCTTGCCGTGCTGCGTCCGCATTGCTGGCTGATGATCGGCCACTGCGGCGGCCTGCGCCAATCCCAGACCATCGGCGACTACGTATTGGCCCACGCCTATATGCGCCGCGACGGGATTCTCGATCGTGTGGTGCCGCCGAACATTCCGATCCCGGCCCTGGCCGAGGTGCAAATGGCGCTGCAACAAGCGGCCGCCAATATCACTGGCGAAAAAGGCGAAGAGCTGAAAAAACGCCTGCGCACCGGCACCGTACTGACCTACGACGACCGCAACTGGGAACTGCGCTGGGCCCAGGAACGGCCGCTGATCAACCTGTCCCGCGCCGTTGCCGTGGACATGGAAAGCGGCACCATTGCCGCCCAGGGTTATCGCTTGCGGGTTCCGTACGGCACCCTGCTGTGCGTATCGGACAAACCGCTGCACAGCGAAATCAAGCTGCCGGGTTCGGCCAACGCGTTTTATGAGCGTGCAGTCAGCCAGCACTTGAAGATCGGCATCGCCGCGGTGGATTTGCTGCGCACCGAACTCAACTCACTGCACTCGCGCAAACTGCGCAGCTTTGACGAGCCGCCGTTCCGCTAAGCGGTTGGGATGGTCATTTAACGGTCAGGCCACTAGCATTGTCGGTCCTGACCGTTAGATGTTCCTTGCCATGTCCCGTCCCACCCGTCCCGATTCGCGTCGCCCAGGCGTGAAACCCCCGTATTGCGCCGCACGGCGTGTCGCCAAGGCGCCACCGGCCGAGCCGAAGCTGATCCTGTTCAATAAGCCCTTCGACGTGCTGACCCAGTTCAGCGACGAAGGCGGGCGCGCGACCCTCAAGGATTTTATCGACATCCCCGGCATCTACCCGGCGGGTCGCCTCGACCGTGACAGTGAAGGTTTGCTGCTGCTGACCAATGACGGCCAGTTGCAGGCGCGCATTGCCGACCCCAAGCACAAACTGGCGAAAACCTATTGGGTGCAAGTGGAAGGCGAGCCGACCACCGAGCAACTGCAACGCCTGCGCGACGGCGTGGAACTCAATGACGGCATGACCTTGCCTGCCCAAGCCCGGCAGTTGGACGAGCCCGAATTATGGCCGCGCAACCCGCCGGTACGCTTTCGCAAAAGCGTGCCCACGACGTGGCTGGAATTGGTGATTCGTGAAGGGAGAAATCGTCAGGTTCGGCGTATGACCGCAGCGGTGGGCTTGCCCACGTTGCGTCTGGTACGTGTACGGATTGGCGATTGGTCGATCGACGGCCTGGATCAAGGCCAATGGAAGGAAGTGCCGGCGCGCCTATAGGGCGCCGGACTCGATCAGGCCGATCACCACGCTCTTGATGATGAACGCGGCCACGCCCAGGCCCAGTACGAAAAACAGGATGAACGAGCCAAAGCGTCCGGCCTTGGATTTCTTCGCCAAGTCCCAGACGATAAAACCCATGAAAATGATCAGGATCGTGACCAGGCCGGTCATCATCCATTCTTCAAACAGGGCGGGGTCGATGTTGTTCATGGGGGCATTTCCGACAAAGGCAGGCGGGGGAGTATAAGGCAGGGGCGCAGGCACTACATTGATCTGCGTCGAGCGCGGTCAAAATGTGGGAGCTGGCTTGCCTGCGATAGCATCACCTCGGTTTTGCTGACACACCGAGTTGCCTGCATCGCAGGCAAGCCAGCTCCCACATTTGTTTAGTGGTGATCTCAGGTTCTCAGGTGAGTCAGCGGCAACTCAGTGCTATTGAGCACTTGGTTCAGCACAAAGCTGGAACGCACGCTGGTCACGCCGTCGATGCGGGTGAGATGCCCCAGCAGCAGTTTCTGATAGTGATCCATGTCCGGCACCACCACCTTCAACTGATAGTCGGCATCCATCCCGGTGACCAAGCTGCATTCCAGCACCTGGGGCAGGGTGCGGATCGCCGCCTCGAAGTTCTCGAAACGCTCCGGTGTATGTCGGTCCATGCCGATCAGAACGTAGGCCGTAAGGCTAAGGCCAAGCATCTTGCGGTCGAGCAGGGCGACCTGGCGGGCGATGTAGCCGTCGTCTTCCAACTGCTTGACCCGGCGCGAGCACGGCGAAGGCGACAAGCCGATGCGTTCGGCCAACTCCTGGTTGGAGATCCTCGCGTCGCGCTGCAATTCCGCCAAAATACTCAGGTCGTATCGGTCAAGCTTGCTCATTGGGTTGGCCTTTGTCGTAACTATTGCGGTGAATTATCCATGAAGGGTTAAAAATTGCGCAAGCACTGTTTATTGACGCAATCTTCGCAATCATCTGCCGGGCGCTAGCAGGTATCTTTATCAACAGAATCACCGCCTGGACAACAGTCCAAAGCAGCTCGCCCAATCAGGCCCGCTGCGGCCGCCACCCCAGCAGGGTTGAGTTGGCCTCCAGGCTGCACACTGTCCACAAGACGGCGTGAGGTGAGCCAACGTCAAAAGCGTTGAGCACGGACGAAGTTCTCAAGGGGTGGCCGACGGGTCACCCCTTTTCTTTTGCCCACGAAAATAGTTCTCGTGACTGATAACCTGTCTCAGAACCGGGCCGCGCTTTTCCAGTCTCATGGACAGGCCCCAATCCGCAGTGAGGAATAGCATGAAGCGCATCTGGCGTTTGACAGGTGTAGGTTTGCTGATGGTCGCCGTGGGCGCCCACGTGATGGCCGACGAGCGTGATAACACACCGCGTCCTGAAGGCGGTGGCCAGCATGAGCGCGGCCAGGGCGGCGGCCGACAGCAGGGCAATGAACCGCCACGCCCGCAGAACAATGCGCCACGGCCGGAGAATAACCAGCCACGGCCAGAGAACAATCAGCCGCGCCAACAGAATCCGCATTTTGAACAGCACAGTGGCCAGAACGACCACTGGCAAGGTCGTCAGCCGGGCAATGAACCGAGCCGGCCGGTGCAACAGCCACAGCCGTCGAACAACCTGCCGATCCAGAGCCGTCCCGATACCGTGCGCCAGACCCAGGAGCCGCGTCAGGGCAATTACCGCGACATCCCTCGCCGCAACGACGGCAACCCACACTGGGAGGCCGGCGGCCCCGGGTCGCGTCCGGGTTACAACGGCGGTGGTTACAACAATAACCGGCCTGGCGATAACCATTGGCCCGGCCGCCCCGATGGCCACGGCAATGGCTGGGGCCCAGGCCCGCAGCATCGCCCGGGGTATGTCATCGACCGCTTCCCCGACCGCCACTACCGCGTGCCTTACCGTGGTCAGGACTATTTCTTCTCCGGAGGTTACTGGTATCGCCCGCAAGGCCCGCGCTACGTGGTGGTGACGCCGCCTTACGGCATCCGCGTGCAATATCTGCCGGACTACGCGCGGGAAGTGTGGGTGGGCAGCGCGTTGTTCTTCCTCGCGGCCGGTGCCTATTACACCTATGAAAGCAGCACCCAGCAGTATGTGGTGGTGCAACCGCCGACCGAAGTCCCGGTCGCCCAGCCGGCGCCCCAGGGCAACGGGTATGACGTGGTGGCGTATCCCGCCAACGGCCAGTCACCGGCCCAGGTGCAGCAGGACGGCTACGACTGTTACCGCTGGGCCGTGCAGCAAAGCGGCTTTGATCCACAGCAAGTCACCTATGCCCCCGACCCGGCGGTGGTGCAAACCTACCGCCAGGCCCAGGGCAACTGCCTGAGCAGTCGCGGCTATCAGGTGCAGTACTAGGCCTTGTTGCCGGTGACCACTTCCCGCGGGTCGGCGTGCACCAGCACTTCGGCACGCGGGTAGGCGTCGTGAATGGCATCGGCGGCCCTGTCGCTGATGGCGTGGGCCACGGACAAGGTCAACTCCCCCGGCAACTCCAGGTGCAACTGCACAAACCAGTGGTTGCCCGAAATGCGCGTGCGCAAGTCATGCGCGCCCAACACCCCCGGCACGCCACGGGCCAGTTCCAGCATGTGCTGGCTGACGTCCGGCGGCAGCTCTTCATCCATCAACACCGCAAAACTTTCCCGGGCGATATGGATGGCGCTCCACAGGATATAAACAGCGATGCCCAAGCCAAACCAGGCATCCACCTGGTGGTAGCCAAATGCCGCGAGCCCCAGGGCTACCAGGATGCTGCCATTGAGCAACAAGTCCGAGCGATAGTGCAGCGAGTCGGCGCGCACCGCGTTGGAGCCGGTTTCGCGCACGACCCGGTGTTGCAGCATCAGCAAGGCCACGGTCAGCAGCAGGGAAAAGATGATCACCCCAATGCTCAACCACGGCGCACCGACCGGTTCCGGGTGCTGCAAGCGTTCATACGCCTGCAGCGCAATCAACACCGCACTGCCGCCGATAAACAGCGCCTGGGCCATGCCTGCCAGTGATTCGGCCTTGCCATGGCCGTAACGGTGATCGTCATCGGCCGGTCGCAGGGCGTAATGCACCGCGAGCAGATTCAGCAGTGAGGTCACCCCGTCCAGCAACGAATCGGTCAACCCGGCGAGCATGCTCACCGAGCCGCTGAGCCACCAGGCGATGGCCTTGGTGATAATCAACGCACACGCCACGCCCACCGAGGCGCGGGTAGCCAGGCGCAGAAGCCTGGCGTGTTCGGGACTGCTGGTCATAGGCGGGTCGAACCTCAGGCGGCGGGTTTTAGGCCGAGGGAGGCGAGTTGCTGCACGCTACCCTTGAACTGGATCAGGCGCGGGTCGTCCAGCGGCAGGTTGCGGCCGGTTTCTTTCTGGATGATGGATTGCAGCTTGGCGTTGTCGACCTTGCCGTCGGCGCCGATGGCTTCGTGCAGCTTCTCGGGGGCCACCTGGGCGGTCTTGCCCGGTTCGAAGTAGATCGCGCCGGTGGCGAAGTCCACACCGAAGGCGATCAGGCCGGGGATCACATAGAACAGCAGGCCCACGGCATCGAGTACGGCAATCGCCGGGTCGATCTTGCCGTCGATCTGGCCACGGCGGTCCGGGTAGAAGATCGAACCGCAGGCCGTCAATTGGCTCAGCAGGGTGACGGCGAGGACACCGCCGATGACACGGGAAGCGATACGCATGGGGAATCTCCTGAATACGATTGATACGGGACTATAAGCGACGAAGATCCAGTGTGGGAGCGGGCTTGCTCGCGAATGCGGAGTATCAGTCGCATATCCATCAACTGACAGACCGCATTTGTGAGCAAGTCCGCTCCCACATTTAACCGTTTCTGTGACCATCACCGGTACTCGGCAGTTCGCCGTTATACTCGTCGCTCTGCTTTGGAGCCAGTATGAATTCGTTGCCCATCGATGATGTTTTACCCGCCCTGCGTGACGCCTTGGCGAATCGCCATGAAGCCGTGCTGGAAGCACCGCCCGGCGCCGGTAAAACCACCCGTGTGCCCTTGGCGCTGTTGAACGAACCGTGGCTGGCCGGGCAAACCATCCTGATGCTCGAACCACGCCGCCTCGCCGCCCGCGCGGCAGCCGAGCGGCTGGCCAGCGAGTTGGGCGAAAAAGTCGGCGAGACGGTCGGCTATCGCATCCGCCTCGACAGCAAGGTCGGCCCCAACACCCGTATCGAAGTGGTCACCGAAGGCATCCTCACGCGCCGCCTGCAGGACGACCCGGCACTCGACGGCGTGGGCCTGCTGATCTTCGACGAGTTCCACGAGCGCAGCCTCGACGCCGACCTCGCCCTGGCCCTGAGCCTCAACGGTCGCGAACTGTTTCGCGATGAGCAGCCGCTGAAAATCCTGCTGATGTCCGCCACCCTTGAAGGCGAACGCTTATCTGTGTTGTTGGACAACGCGCCGATTCTGCGCAGCGAAGGGCGCATGTTCCCGGTACAGATGCGCTGGGGCCGGCCGTATCAGGCCGGGGAGTTCATCGAGCCGCGCGTGGTGCAGACGATCCTTGACGCGCTGCACGATGAAAGCGGCAGTGTGCTGGTGTTCCTGCCCGGTCAGGCGGAGATTCGGCGGGTCAACCAGCAACTGGCTGACGCCCTCGCTGAACGCAGCGATGTGCTGTTATGCCCGCTGCACGGCGAACTCGACCTCAACGCGCAGCGCGCGGCCATCGACCCGGCGCCCGCCGGCAAACGCAAAGTGGTGCTGGCCACCAACATCGCCGAGACCAGCCTGACCATCAACGGCGTGCGCGTGGTGATCGACGCCGGGCTGGCGCGGGTGCCGCGTTTCGACCCGGGCAGCGGCATGACCCGTCTCGACACCCAGCGCATTTCCCGCGCCAGTGCCACCCAGCGCGCCGGTCGGGCAGGGCGCCTGGAACCGGGAGTGTGTTACCGCTTGTGGTCCGAAGACCAGCACGAGGGCCTCGCCGCCTACGGCAGTGCAGAAATCCTCGCCGCCGACCTCGCCGGCCTCGCCTTGCAACTGGCGCGTTGGGGCGTCACGCCTACGCAACTGGTCTGGCTGGATGTGCCGCCCACCGCTGCGTACGCCCAGGCCCAGGATTTGCTCGAACGTCTCGGCGCCTTGAATGACGACACACTCACCGCTCACGGCCAGAAAATGGCCGAGCTGCCGGCCCACCCGCGCATCGCCCATTTGCTACTGCGCGGGCAGGACCTGGGGCTGGCGGCCACCGCGTGTGATGTCGCCGCGCTGTTGGGCGAGCGCGACATTTTGCGCGGTGGCGGCGCGGATCTGCACAGCCGCCTGGCGCTGCTGTCCGGTGAAGAACGCGCACGTGGCGGCCAGGGCGGCGTGCAACGGGCCAGGCAACTGGTGCGCCAATACCGTGGCTACCTGAGGGGCCGGGCCACGCAGGCAGTGGCCGACCCCGACCACCCGCGCTGGCTTGGCGCCTTGCTGGCGCTGGCCTACCCGGACCGCGTCGCCCAGCAACGTCGCCCCGGTGGCGCCGAATACCGCCTGGCCAACGGCCGCGCCGCGTTGTTTGCCGAGGCTGACAGCCTGATGAAACAAGCCTGGCTGGTGATCGCCGACCTCGGCAGCCGCCAGGGCCAGCGCGAAGAACGCATCTACCTCGCGGCGGATTTTGATCCAACGCTGTTCGACACGGTGCTCGCCGAGCAAGTGCGCAACGTCGACCAACTCGACTGGGATGAACGCGAAGGCGTGCTGCGCGCCGAGCGCCAGCGCAAAGTCGGCGAACTGGTGCTGAGCCGCGAGCCGCTCACCGGCCTCGACGAATCTGCGCGCAGCCAGGCGCTGGTCAACCTGGTGCGACGCAAAGGCCTTGAGTTGCTGCCGTGGACCCCCGAGCTGCGCCAATGGCAAGCCCGCGTCATGCTGCTGCGCCACCTCGACGCCGGCAAACCCAGCGAATGGCCAGACATCAGTGACAGCGCCTTGCTCGCCAGCCTGGAACACTGGCTGATGCCGTACCTGGGCAAAGTGTCGCGCTTGAGCCACTTCGCCAACCTGGATATTTCCAGCTTCTTGCACAACCTGCTGCCCTGGCCGCTGCCCCAGCGCCTGGACGAATTGGCACCGCAGCATGTGAAAGTGCCGTCGGGCTCGTCGGTGCGTCTGGACTACAGCGAGCAGCCGCCGATTCTGGCGGTGCGCTTGCAGGAACTGTTTGGTCTGGCGGATACGCCGCGCATCGCCGGCGGGCGTCAGGTGGTCAAGCTGCACCTGCTGTCCCCGGCGCGACGGCCGGTGCAGGTGACGCAAGATCTGGCGAACTTCTGGCGCAGTACCTACGCCGAAGTGAAGAAGGATCTGAAGGGCCGCTATCCGAAACACTACTGGCCGGATGACCCGTTGGTAGCCGAAGCCACCGCCCGCATCAAACCGCGCAAATAAAATCTGTAGTGAGCGGGCTTGCCCCGGTACAAACCGGGGACATCGTTTACATATCTAACCGGGGACATGGTTTACAGGTTA